>JBDTDX010000022.1:0-4008 GCA_039922815.1 Granulicella sp. | reverse complement strand
ACCACGGAAACTCCCAGATCGCGCGCAATATCTTTCAGCCGGACAGCCATGCCTGCTCACTCCAAAACCAATCGTACAGGCTTTTATGAGAAGCTCGTCCGCCGCCAAAGACTCCACGACCCCACCCCGAGACTGACAAGCAGCACCACCCCCAGCCCAATGATCCATTCGGTATCCATCGCCAGCGGCGGAATCACCGCCCAACGACCCAGCACAACGAAGATCCCAGTCGCCGCTGCGACGATCGCATAATCCCACCAACGCCGCCGCTCGCTGCGTCCCTCCAGCTCATCCCCATTCTGCGCGGCCACGGTCTGCTCAAAGTCCAGCCCATAGCGATCACACTCCCGCAGAATCGCTTCATCGCGCGACTCATCCTCGCGCGCGGAAGCAACCGCCATGCTGATCGACAGCGCCCCCAGGATCATCACCACCGACCCCGCCACCACCATCAATTTATGGGCACGATCCGCGCCCGCAAGCTCGCCAAACACCATCGCGCCCCATGCCAGTCCCCACAACTGGTTCGTATTCGACAGCGGAATCCCGCGCCCAATCCCCAGGTACTTCGCTGCAAATTGCTGAAACAGATCCCCAATCACCCACACAAATCCGCCAAGGAACAGCCAGAACACAACGCCCTTAATCTGGCTCGGATGAAAGACCGCAGACTTCATCCCGCCATCGAGCGTCAACGTCAACGTCAGCGCCATCAGAAGCTCGCCCACCGTAAACGCCGTCACGAACGACAGCGGATTCATGCCGCTCAAATACGCCTTCCGGTACGGGATATACATCGTCCCCCAGATCACGCTCGCCCCAATCGCCGCCACAATTCCGGCCACCGCATGAGCCCCCGACGCCGCCCCCGCGCTTCCGCTATGCATCGTGCTGAACCCCAGCATCACCGCGCCCAGCACAATCGCAATCGTTCCCACGACCACCTTGGCGATGTTTCCCGCGCTGGCTCCCTTCAGCTCGCAAAACAGCACACGCCCCCAGATCAACCCCACCAGCGAACTCAAATTCCACAACGGAAACGCGACCGACAACCCAACATCCTTGATCGCGAAAACGGTCAACGTATTCGCCACCGCCCACAGCGCCCCGGCCAGCAGCGCCCACACAATCAGGTGCTTCTTGCTCATCAGGTCGGCGAAGACATAGCTCGTGCCCTTCAACAGGGTAGGAAACGTCCACCGCGCCGTAAACACTCCCGCCACCATGCAAAGAGAGACTGCAAACGGCGAAAAGCCCGACGTCACCAGCTTGGCCGGTGCCTCCGCTGCACCCAGCCAAACCCCAGCCGTCAGCCCACAGATCACGCCCAGCCCATGCAGAGACAAGCCGCTCTTCTTCACTCCCTCAGCCATACATCTCCCCGAAAACTGCCGCGTCCTTTGTTTGTCATTCCCGAAGGGAATCTGCGGTTGCCTTCCTCAACACCAAAGCTCCCTAACTCATCACAACCAAGAGCGTGATCCCAGCAATCAACACCACTAAAGGCACGAGAAACTGCACGTCCCCAAGGATTTTCTTCACACCCATATCTCCTCATGCCAGCTCATGCAAAATTCAAGTAACCGCTTACGGAAGAACCCTATATGCGCCATAGCACCCTGTCAATCACATCCACCGCTGAAGGAAGATTGCATACTCCGCAAGGCCAGCCCTGAAAACAATGCAGCCAACGCAACTCCTCCCCGACGACCAGCCGTCCAGCCGTCGAGGAGGAAATTTCCTTCAACATCCCGAACCAAATCGCCCTACGAAAGCGAGTGCAGATAGTCGTAGTCCACCTTCGCCGATTGCATCGCCGGCATCCGCGAGTACGGCCCTTCCTGCTCCACAAAAATATGCTGGATTCCGTGCCCCTTCACCTCGGCGAAGATCTCCTTGTAGTTCACGACGCCCTTGCCAATCTCGGACCCCTTCGGACTGTCCGGGCCGCCTGGCTCCGCACCCGTTTTGAACGCCAGAAAATCCTTGACGTGCAGCATCTTCACGCGCCCCGGATACCGCTTCACGAAATCCCCCGGCTTGAACCCGGCAACCGTCATCCATCCGCAATCGATCTCAAACTTCACCGTCGCTGGATCGGTATGCGTAATCAGGTAGTCCAGTCCGGTCTTGCCCTCGATCGAAGCGAACTGCTCCGTATGGTTGTGCGACGCAAACAGCAGCCCAGACTTCTTAGCCGCCGCTCCCACCGTATTCATCACATCCGCCAGCTTCTTCAAATCGTCGAGGTTCATCGGCTTCATGATGTCGCCCATGGCCGCGCGCCGCTGTGCCGCGGTCATATTCGCAGTCAGATTCATCTTCGGCATAATCATCATCCGTGCCACCGACGCCGTCGCATACTGGCAGCCCAGCGTATTCGCGTCGTCAAAGGTCGGCTGCAGGTTCGCAAGGTCAAATTGCAAATGCGCGCTCGGGCACTTCAGCCCATTCTCGTCGAACAACTTCCGCAGCGCCGCCGCAGTCTTCACTGACCCGAAGCCCGCCGTCTCCACCTCTTTGTAGCCGATGGCCGCAATCTGCTTCACCGTACCCGGCGCGTCCTTCTGCATGTCCGCTCCCACCGTGTACAGCTGAATCCCGATCGGCAGGCCCAGCGGATTAGCCCATGCCCAGCGCGGAAGTACCGCCGCCGCCGCTCCTGCTGCCGCAAAAGTTCCAGTGCACTTAAGAAACCTTCTCCGAGAAATCGCTTCCATCGTCTTCATCTCCTTCGTCTTCCTTGGCAAGTGGTATCAGGACCGCACGAAGGCCACACGCTCATGGCCCATTACGAGGTTTCGCGGCCAGAATGCAGCGCACACAGCACCGCAGACCGCCAATCACAATTGGTAGCGAGTCTAGCATTTTTGCAGCTACATCATGGCTTATAAGCCATCCCTCACCCAGGCGTGACAAACGTATCGGAGCTAAGCCCGTGCTTCTCCATCCGATAGATCAACGTCCTTCGGCTGATGTCCAGATACCGCGCCGCGTGGGTCTGGTTGCCTTCAAACCGCTCCAGCGCGCGGCTGATCAGCTCGCGTTCAATCGACTCCAGACTCACCCCATCCTCCGGCAAACTCAGCCAGAGCAGCCCCGTACTCGCCGACGCCCGCTGCAAATCCTCCGGCAAATCTTCCTCAGTAATCAGGTCGCTCGCAGAGAGCACCAACAGCCGTTCCAACACATTCTCCAACTGCCTTACATTCCCCGGCCACCGATACGCCGTCAGCCGTTGCAGCACCGAAGGCGAAAGCCGCGCATCCGGCAGATTATGCCGCTCCTTCGCACGCTTGAACAGCGTATCGATCAGCTCCGGCACATCCTGCGGCCTCTCCCGCAGCGGCGGAATCTGCAACGGCACCACCGTCAGCCGATAATAAAGATCCTCACGAAACGTCCCATCCTCCACCATCGCCGCAAGGTTCCGATGCGTCGCCGCAACAATGCGCACGTCCACCCTCACCTGCCCCGTAGCCCCCACCTTCGGCAGCTCGCCTTCCTGCAGAACCCGCAGCAACTTCACCTGCGCCTCGAGCGGCAACTCCCCCACCTCATCCAGAAACAGCGTTCCCCCATCCGCCGCTTCAATCCGCCCTTCCTTGTTCGCTACCGCACCCGTAAAGGCCCCGCGCACATACCCAAACAACTCGGACTCCACAAGGTCCTTCGGAATCGCCCCGCAATTAATCGCTACAAACGCCTTGTTCTTGCGTCGGCTATTGTTATGAATCGCCCGCGCAATCAACTCTTTCCCAGTCCCCGTCTCTCCTTGAATCAGCACCGTCGTATCGCGCTGCGCCACCCGCGCCGCCTGGTCCAGTACCCGCAGAAAGTTCTTCGACCGCCCCACGATATTTTCAAATCCATAGCGCTGATCAAGCACCGACCGCAGCGTCCGCACCTCTTCGAGCAAACTCTGCCGCTCCATCGCGCGATGCACCACCAGCACCAGCGCGTCGAAGTCCAGCGGCTTCATCACGTAGTCATACGCGCCGATCTTCA
>JBDTDX010000021.1:0-7667 GCA_039922815.1 Granulicella sp. | reverse complement strand
AGAGCGGCCTCACCGATTACTTCCTCATCTGCAATGGCACCAACGAGCGCCAGAACATCGCCATCACGGACGAGATCGAGATCCGCCTCAAACGCGACTTCGGCACCTATCCGAATTCCGTCGAAGGCCGCCGCAACGGTGAGTGGATTCTCATGGACTACGTCGACTTCATCGTCCACGTCTTCTCCGCCGAGAAGCGCGCCTTCTACGGTCTCGAACGCCTCCGCAAAACCGCGACCTCGCTCTCGATCGCAGACCTCAACGCTGAGATCGGCGCACGCATCGCCGAGTCCCGCGCCAAAGCTCCCAAGAAGAGCGCGAAGCCAGCACCCGCAGCCAAACCCGCAGCCAAAAAAGCACCTGCGAAAAAGGCCCCTGCAAAGGCGGCAAAGAAAGCAGCCGCAAAGAAAGCCACCAAGACCGTGGCAACAAAAGCCGCCGCAAAAAAGCCAGCCGCAAAAAAAGCGGTCAAGGCCCCTGCGTCAAAGCCCGCGAAGAAGGCCGCCGCAAAAAAGAAATGACACGCTCCCAATACAGTTACAAATAAGATGCCGGCGATTATGCCGGCATCTTATTTTGTAACGATCGTTGGAACGAACCAAATACACCTAGAACGCATACCGCAGGAACATCTTTATCGACCGGTGTCCCGTAACCGTAGGCGCATAGTTGCCGAACGAGGTCGACGTGCTGCTGTCCGCTGGATCGGCAAAGCCGTTGAACAGGTCGAAATTCGGCGTCCCAGTATTGCCATGGTTGAAGACGTCGAACATCTCCGCGCGGAAGTCCAGGCTCTGCTCCCGCCACGTCCTGAAACTCTTCTGCGCCGAGAAGTCCCACTGCTCAAACCCGCGCAGAATCTCACTATTCCGTCCTACCGGAGTGCCACGCGTACCGAAGTACGGCATCACGAAATGCACAGTGCTCTTCTCGACCTGCTTGCAGGTTCCGTCAGAGATCGCTGTCGGACCATCGCAGTATCCACCGCGTCCCGTTGGGGGATCCATGGGAGACCAGAAATCCGCGTCATCCCCGCGCACCGCAAACGAAGCCAGCTTGGCGTTGGGATTGCCAATCTCAGGCCGATCGTTTCCGATGCCGTCTCCATTCCAATCGAAGCCGATCTCCACATTCGCCGGACTGCCTGACTGAAACTGGCTCACGCCCGAGATCTGCCAGCCGTTCACCACCTCGCCCACGCCGCGCGGAGCATTGCTCCACTTCGGCAGCTCATATACGTACGAGAACACCAGCCGCTGCCGGTGATCGAACGCCGAGAGCCCATAGTCCGTCTTCTTGCGTGAGCTTGGATACTGCGCGGTTGGAAAGCCGGAGTACTGGCCCGCCGTAAAGATCTCCGACGTATCGTCCTGCAGCCGCGAGAAGGTGTACGCACCGCGGAAAGTCAGCCCGCGCCGGAACTTCCGCACCACCTGCGCCTGGAGTCCGTGATAGATAGAGTCGCCCGTGTTGTCTATGCGCACAATACGGCCACGCGAGTTGAATAAGCGGTCCGAAGATTCATACAGGTTCAAAAACGGGTTGAACTCCGTCGTCCCATAGAGATGTTCACCCCGCGTGCCGACGTAGCCCACCTGCGCCGTAAACGATCCCGGCAGCTCCCGCTCCACGTTCAGGTTCCATTGCAGAATCCGCGGAGAACGCAGGTTCGGCGTGATATACGACGCAAAATCCGTCGGCCCGGCAGTGCGGCTCAGCGTCGGAAACCGTTGCGATACCCCGGCCAGTCCTCGCGGATTGCCCTTGGTCGTCGTGCTGATGATCTGCGGCGAAGCGGCATTGGGCGCATTCGCCACAATGTTGTCGTCGATATTGGTGAACAGGCCGTCATAGAAGATGCCAAAGCCGCCGCGCAGCACCGTCTTTCTCGCTGCCAGAAATCCCGGCGTATACGCAAAGCCGAAGCGCGGCGCCCAGTTCGTTCTATCCGGCTGCTGGGGTACCGCCGACAGATAGTTGCTCACCGAGTTCGGCGTCACACCCAGGTACTTGATGTGATTGAACGGCGTGCCCGAATATTCATACCGCAGCCCAAGCTCGAGCGTCAGGTCCTTCGAGAAGGTCCAGTTGTCCTGCACAAAATAGTTTTGATAATAAAAGACTGGCCGAGCGATCGGATTTCCGAAGTTCTGTGCGACCGATCCGTTCGTCCCGCCGAAGTCATCAATATAGTTGGCAAGTCCGGAGTACTGGGGCGCCGAGCCATAGGTCAGCGATCCATAGATATTGAACGGCACCTGGTCCCGCACCTGGATGATCGGCAGATCGAACCCGGCCTTGATATTGTGCTTACCCTTGTTCCAAATTAAAGAGTCCTGTATCTGATACGTATTGTGGAAGCGTCCCTGCGGATCGCCGGAGGGCGCGCCAAATCCCGTCACCTCACCCGTCGTTCCCGGAATGATGCCTGAGGTGACGCCAATCGAAATCGTCGGCGTTGTGCCCAACGGATTCGCATAGGTCTCCGGCCTGAAGTCGAACGTGAACCCGATGCGCCCATACGAAAAGCGAAACTCGTTCAGTAGCGTCGGCGAAAATGTGTGCGTCTCCGCGATGCCCGCATTGTGCGCCACGCCAACCGCCTCCGTATCGAAACCAGGAAGGCCGATGCTGCTCAGATCGTAAGGGTTAATGCTGGGCGCTCGCAGGTAATGAAGCTGAAAGGTATCCCTCGGACTGATCACGTAGTCGCCCTTGATATCCAACTCAGATCCATTCGACGCGTTATTCAGATTCCGCCGATACGGTCCAACCTCCACGCTGCCGCGATCGGTTCCCGTCACCGGGTCCGCACCCAGCGCAAGACTCGACGTATACGTCTGGCCGGACTGCCCGCGCACCGCACCGATCGCCTGCAGATAAGCAGCGATCCGGGGGTTCGTTGGCAGCGCCTGCAGCGTGGCCACGCCCGCAGCCGTCGGCACAATAATCGGGTTCAGATTCGCGGTCGAGCGGTAATGATCGAACTGGTACGACACAAAGAAGAACGCCTTATCTTTTAGAATCGGTCCGCCCACCGAAAACCCTGCGACATTCTCGCGATACTTGGACTTCGTCGTCGTCCCATTCAGGAAATCGGCCTTGTCGATGGCATCCAGCGACGAGTTCGAGAGCCGATCCCATACCGAACCATGAAACGTGTTCGTTCCACTCTTCAAAATCAGGTTGCTTACTGAACCGCCCCCGTGCCCAAACTCCGCGCTGTAGGAGTTCAGCAGAAACACCACATCCTTATAAGCTTCCAGATTGCTTGGCTGCAGCCCCTGCCCATGCAGCCCCTGGTCGTTGTTGTCCTGCCCTTCAATCAGAAAATTATTCGCGCGCGGTCGGCTACCATTAATCGAAAACGCAAAGCCGTTCGGGAACCCAGCGCTCTGATAGTCAGCCGGCGGTTCAGACGCGCCCGGCAAGGTAATCGCCAAGGCGTATGGACTCAGGCCGAAGATGGGAAGGTTGGCTACCGCATGCGTCCCCAGAGTCGCGCTCAACTCGCCGCTGTCGGTCTGGATCAGTTCGCTCGCCGCCTCCACCTGCACCGTCTGCTCCACACTGCCCGGCAGCAGCACCGGATTCACCGACGTGATCACGCTGGCGTTCACCAAGACATTCGTGATGCTGCGTTTGGAGAACCCCGGAGCCTCCGCCGTCACCGTGTACGTATCCAGCAGCACCGACTCCAGGTGGAACCCACCTACATCGTTCGTCGTCGTGCTCCGCTTGACCCCGGTATGAACTCCAACAAAAGTGACCGTTGCCCTGGCGACACTTGCACCCGATGCATCAAGCACCGTGCCCGCGATCGTCCCGTTCGAGCTTTGACTCCGTCCTGCCACCGGCAGGAACCAGAATGTGACAAGGAGAGCCAGAATGAGCGTGTATCTTTTCAAAATAAACCTCTTAAGTTGAGAACTAGAATCATTCCGCATGCAACACTACGAGGCCGGATGCGACTTAAGATCGCCAACGCAATAGCGGATGAAAAGAATGACTTCGCTCTTTTCACCTGCAACTGTCATACCATCTGCACAGCTAAGTACGCAGCACAGATTACTTTGGTTCTAATAAAGTTATATTTCTTTCAAGACGTTATTCGTAAATCTCTTAGTGCTTCGCGTCAAAGACAGGACGCCATTGCCCCAAAATAGGAACATCCGCAATACCATATACATTTGGTCTAGAGATACTGGTTACGAAAGGTTATAGCAGAAGACAGCTCTAAAGTATCGCCAGCATCAAGAAAATTCATCCTCCTCTCATCTTCCTCGTCGTCGCTTTGAATCCATGAAAATAACTCTCGCAGCTATATCACTTCGCCGCTCCCGCTCCAAAGTCGACGCGACCGACAAGCTCTTTGCCGACTATCTCGAACGCGCCAGCCGCTATCTTCCCTGCGACGCCCAGTCCTTCGACTCCGAGGCCGCTCTCCTGACCGCGACCAGCCAGCAACCCGGCCGCACCCGTCCTCATCTCATCCTCCTCGATAGCCGAGGCCAGCAACTCGCCTCCGAAGATTTCGCTGCTCGCCTCAGCCACCTGCGCGATACAGGAACCCAGCGCCTCATCCTCGCCATCGGCCCCGCCGACGGATGGTCCGCCACCGCCCGCGCCCAAGCCAGCCTCTTACTCTCCTTCGGCCCAATCACTCTTCCGCATGAGCTAGCCCGCGTCGTCCTCGCCGAACAAACGTACCGCGCCCTCACCATCCTCGCCGGCCACCCCTCCCACTCCGGCCACTAGAGGCGCGCCACTATCCGCCAACACCTGCCTGGCCGCACGAAGGCCGGACCCCAGCGCCGCATGAACCGTCCCCCAATGGCCGGTTGTGTCGGTATGCTCCCCTGCAAAATACAGCGTGGTCTCAATCGGATGACTCATCTCCTCCGAAACCTCCAACCCCCCGGACACGACGTAGCTGTAAGCTCCCCGGGAATACGAGTCGGCCTGCCAGTCATGGGTTTCGCACGCGATCAGGAGCGAACGCAACCGCTCCTCGCTCAGCGAGAAAATAGAACCCAGGCTCCGTAAAGCCTGCGACGCAATCTCCTCCGCAGACAATCCGGCAAACAGATCAGAGCGTGGTCCACCAACCCAACCTGTAAGCGCTGCGCTGGACGCAGGATGCTGACTCCACCACACCGGAGGCATCCCTCCTGTATCGAAGAGAAAGCTGAGCGTCTCCGCACGATCCGTCCAGAAACGCTCCCGAAAGACCAGCGTAAATCGGCGCACACGACCCATCTCAAGCTTCTCGAGGAACCCGGGCATCTTCTCCGGCGGCGGCATGATTGGAACAAGATTAGCCCGAAGCACCCCAAGCGGCAGCGTAATCACGGCACGATTCGCACTGAAGGTCCCGGCATCCGTCTTCGCGTCAACGTGGCCTCGCTCCCAGTGAATTGCGCGGACCGGCAGACCCAGCCGAATCTCCCCATGCGCGGCAGCAATCTTTTCGGCGAGAAAATCCGTCAACTGCCCGTAGCCTCCACGCAGCACAAATGTCCGATCGCCCTCGATCGCATCTTCTGCCTGCTGTTGTCTGCCAAGCGCGGCGACGCTCATCAGTTGATGATCTGCAGCATTAAATCCCTCAACGAAACCAACGATCTGCTCACGCTTCTCTCCACGGACTGACCTCCGATCCAGATATTCAGCAAAGCTCACATCGGGTTCTGCCCAATCTTCCAGCCCCTCCAGAAGAGAAACCATATCCTCCCGACCCTCCGGGCACGCACGCAGAATTTGGTCCTCAAAGCAGAACGATTCGCCCTCGCGTTCATAGGTTTCGAGTCCGGCTTCCTCAATCAGTCGCCAAAGCTCAGGCGGGCGACCGTGGATAAACTCCGCACCAAACTCGATCACCTCGCCATCGCAGTGCCGCGTAAAAATGCGCCCGCCAAGACGATCCCGCGCTTCAAGAAGGAGTATCTGTTGGCCAGATTCCGCAAGCGCACGCGCCGTAGCGAGCCCGGCTATTCCTCCACCGATGACCAGAACATCATAGTTACTACCACTCTTGCGTAAATCCTCTGCCATCAAGATTAGGATGCATCACCACTTACTACACCTCATCCGTCCCCCCCTTTCGTTACAATAGTCACGTACCTCAGAAGGGCACCCAATCGCATGACCTGGTTCAAACGAGAAGACAGCGAGATCATCAACGACGCTGAGAAGACCGTCCGTACCGAGGGCCTCTGGATCAAGTGCGGCGCCTGTGGCCAGATCATCTGGAAGGCCGACCTCGAAGCCAACCTCCAGGTCTGCCCCAAGTGCGGCCACCACTTCCGTTTCGGCGCCCGCGCCCGCATCGAGAACCTCCTCGAGCCCGGCTACGAACTCGTCGACCTCGAACTCGTCTCCACAGACCCCCTCCACTTCACCGACCTCAAGCCTTACAAGCGCCGCCTCGAAGAGGCCCGCAAAAAGACCGGCCTCAACGACGCCATCATCAACGCCATCGGCCACCTCGGCCCGCACCCCGTCGTCCTCTCAGCCATGGAATTCACCTTCATTGGCGGCAGCATGGGTGCCGTCGTCGGCGAAACCATCGCCCGAGCCATCGACCGCTCGCTCGCCACCGGCCACCCGCTCATCATCATCGCCGCGTCCGGCGGCGCGCGCATGATGGAAGGTATCGCCTCGCTCATGCAGCTCGCAAAAATCTCAGCGGGCCTCGCCAAATTGGACGACGCGAAGATCCCCTACATCTCCCTGATGACCGACCCCACCACCGGCGGCGTCACCGCCAGCTTCGCCATGCTCGGCGACCTCAACATCGCCGAACCAGGTGCCCTCATTGGCTTCGCCGGCCCCCGCGTCATCGAGCAGACCATCCGCCAGAAGCTCCCCGAAGGCTTCCAGCGCAGCGAGTTCCTCCTCACCCACGGCTTCCTCGACGCCATCGTCCCCCGCAAAGACCTCAAGCCCTACCTCACCCAATCCCTCACCTGGATGTCCGCCTAGTTAACGTCGAGCAATAACAGAACCTGCTGAATATTCTTCATTTTCTTTGTAGATGATGACTCTTCCTGCGGGGTGCCCCATCCTTCACAGTCTCACCGCGAAGGGTGGGATCAAACCGCCCCCAAAAACTGTCATCCTGAGCGAGCAACGCGAGTAGAAGGACCTGCATTTGCTCTTGCAGTTGCCGGTTTTAGCCACTCCTAAAAACAAGGCGCCCCTCTATATATAGAAGGACGCCTCTTTTATCTCCAACCGAAAGCAATTACAAAACGCCCTCGCCCCGCTCCCGATTCCGAATCCGAATCGCCTCCTCCACTTTATAGAGGAAGATCTTGCCATCGCCAATCGTGCCCGTGCCCGCAGCCGTGATGATCGCATCGACCACCGCATCCACGCGCTCATCGGCAACCACCGTAATGAGCGACAGCTTCGGCAGCAAGTCGACCTCATACTCTCGTCCGCGATAGCTCTCGGTATGGCCCTTCTGCCGGCCATGCCCGCGCACCTCGCACACTGTCATTCCCTGCACGCCAAGGTCGATCAGCGCCGTCTTCACCTTGTCGAACGCGCCCGTCTGGATAATCGCTTCTACCTTCGTCATCGTTCCTCCGCTCCGCTCGGTTCTGTTGCCGTGGAGACATTCGGCAGGGCCTGAGCCCTGCCGAAACGAGTCTACATCGCAG
>JBDTDX010000020.1:0-3830 GCA_039922815.1 Granulicella sp. | reverse complement strand
GGCTGAATGCTTTCCTGGATCGCCAGTTTCTTTCCTACAACGACCGCACGGACTTCAATGACCTGCCGATTCCGTTGCGGTGTAAATCGACCGATTTGAACGATGCGAAATCGGTCACGTTTGCGCGGGGGTCGCTGCCGGATGCGGTGCGGGCCAGCGTGTCGATCCCGGGGATCTACCAGCCTTACGAGATCAACGGGCATGCATTTGTCGATGGGGCTGTGCTCCAGAATTTGCCGACGCAGACGATTCAGAACATGAAGGCAGACGTAGTGCTGGCCGTGAGCCTGCCGCTTGCGCCGGTGGGCAAGGGGGATTTGAACTCGATTCTCGGCGTGCTGCAGCGGAGCTTTTCGGTGGCCATCGAAGCGAATGAGGCGGCATCGCGCAAACTGGCGGCGGTGGTCATTGAGCCGGACGTGAAGGGCTTTACCGCAACCGATTATCTGAAGACCACGGCCCTTGCCGAACAGGGCTATAAGGCGGCGGAGGACCACAAGGCCGAACTGCTGAAGTATGCCCTCAGCGACCAGCAGTGGGCGGCGTATCTTGCCGAGCGGGAGGCGCGGATTCCGGGGCCTCCGGGGACGATTCTGCATGTGCATGTGAAGGCGCCGACGCAGCAGGTGACACGCGCTATCGAGAAAGCTTTTCGTTCGATAGTGAACAAGCCGGTGGATGCGAAGGCGATTGAGACGCTTCTCGACCAGGTGCGCAGCGATGGCCGCTACGAGGCCGACTACACGGTGGGCTACGAGACGATTCCTGATCCGGGCCAGGCCGCCGTTGTGACGAATCGTCCGGTCGTGACGGTGACGGTTACCGATAAGACGACCGGGCCGCCCTTCCTACAGGTTGGGGCGAACGTCGAAGCGCAGACGGGCGGCGTGACCCGCGCTACGCTCGAAGGCATTCTTACCTATCAGGACCTGGGCGGGTATGGCTCGGAGCTGCGCGCGCATATCGCCATCGGGTTTCTGACCGACTTGAGCGCGGAGTACTACCGGCACATCGCGTCGCTTGGGCAGCCGCAGGGCGGCATTTTTGTTGCGCCAAGCCTGGTGCTGCACCGCGAGCCGTTTTTCATCTACGAGAACCAGCACCGCATCTCCGAGCGCCAGTTGCAGCATACCGGCGGGGGTGTCGACGTGGGCTGGAGCGACCAGCGGGTGCAGGAGTTCCGCATGGGTTGGGAGGCGGGCCAGGAGCGCTGGCAGACGGAGACGGGTGCCGACACGCTGGGTCCGGCAGACCTTATAGGGCCCATGCAGCGCGCGCGGATTCGCTACGTCTACGACAACCAGGATCGTGCGCTGGTGCCGCAGTACGGGTTCCGCGTGGCGACGGAAGCAGCCTATCTTTACAACGCTGTGGCCAGCCCGAACACGCCGCAGTTCACCTCGAAGATCAGCTACTCGCACCAGGTTGCGAAGAACATCTTCGTGATGGCGGCGGAGGGCGGCACGATGTTCAACCGCAACGTGGCGCAGCCGTTCCGGTTCACGCTGGGCGGACCGCTGCGGCTGACGGCCAGCGCTATCGACGAGTACCGGGGCACGGATTATTTCCTTCTGGAACCGGCGTTTTTGCGGCGCATCGCAAAGCTGCCCTCGCCGCTGGGGCAGAGCATCTACCTGGGCGCGGCGTATGAAGCCGGGCAGATGCGCGCGCCGGATGCACGAACGATTACGCGGCAGGATGTCTTCTTCGGCATCGTTGCGGAGACGCCGCTGGGCATCATTACGTTGGCTCCGTCGATTGGGGACGATGGGCATCGCAAGTTTGTGTTCACGCTGGGCAAGCTGTTCTAGGAACCTGCCCTGCCGGACGGGCCCACTGCGCGTGGAGCGGGCACTTCGTGCCGTATGATCCCTTCGGATGGCCCTCCCGTTGGTCAGGAATGAGATTTCTTGTTTGCTTACGGCAGACCGGAGCGCCAGGACACGCGTATCATCGAGCCAAAAAGAAGGAGCCTTTATGTCTGAATCGAAGCCACCGTTTCCGCCGTTCACACGGGAGACGGCCATGCAGAAAGTTCGCGCCGGGGAAGACGGCTGGAATGGGCGCGACCCGCAGAAGGTTGCGCTTGCTTACTCGGTCGATAGCCGCTGGCGGAATCGGCACGAGTTCGTGAATGGGCGCGAGGAGATTGTGGCGTTCCTGACACGCAAGTGGTCGGGTGAGCTGGAGTACCGGCTGATCAAGGAGCTTTGGGCCTTCTCGGACGACCGCATCGCCGTGCGCTTTGCGTATGAGTGCCACAACCCGGCGGGGCAGTGGTTTCGCTCCTATGGCAATGAGAACTGGCTCTTCAACGCGGAAGGGCTGATGACGGTTCGCCACGCGAGCATCAACGATCTGCCGATTGCCGAGGGAGACCGGCTCTTTCACTGGCCGATGGGGCGACGTCCGGACGATCATGCGGGACTGAGTGATCTGGGTCTCTGAGACCTGTATGGCACGGAGCGAAAACGGCTCGTTCGCGCTCCGTAGGATAATCATTAAATGCCTTCTCTTTGGACCCCTGCTGCCTGGACCGAGCGCCTGGCGGAGCTTGAAGCCCGTACCCCTGAGTTAAAACAGGCGCCTTTGCGCCGCGATGTTCGTTCCCTTGGCATGTTGCTGGGTGAGGTTTTGCGTGAGCAGGCCGGTGCGCCGCTCTACGAAGCCGTCGAGTCCCTCCGCAAGACCGCCATCACCCGCCGCGAGGCAGACAACGCGAACGATACCGCCGCCGCGCGCAGTCATTTGCAACAGGCGCTCTTCAGCGTCCACACGCACGCGAACAATATTACGCAGACGTATCAACTTGCCCGCGTCTTCAGCTTCTACTTTGAGCTGATCAACCTTGCGGAGACGAATCACCGCAAGCGCCGCCGCCTCTCCACCGAACTAAACCCGCAGGCCGTTCCACAACGCGGCAGCCTGCGCGGGGCGCTGCGCCAGTTGAAGCTGTCAGGAACCGATGCGGCTGGTGCGTTCGACCTGTTGAAGCAGGTTTGTATTTCGCCCGTGTTTACGGCTCATCCTACGGAGGTCGCGCGTCGCAGCGTCATGTTCAAGCGGCGACGCATCTCTGACCTGCTCGAAAAGCTGGATCGCATCCCGGTTCCGGCGACGGAGCTGGAATCGCTGGAACGCGACATGATGGCCGAGATTACAGCGTTGTGGCAGACCGACGATGTGCGCTCCGAACGGCCTACGGTGCATGACGAGATTCGCATGGCGCTTGATTATTACGAGTCGTCGCTCTTCGATACGCTGCCGGTGCTGTACGCCGAGGTGGCGCAGGCGCTTGCGGCCGAGTATCCGGAGGGGGGCGAGCCGTGCCTGGCCGATCTGCCGCAGCTGGTGTCGTTTGGATCGTGGATTGGCGGGGATCGCGACGGCAATCCGTTTGTGACCTCGTCGGCTACGTACGATGCGCTGGGCATGGCGCGGACTTTGCTGGTGGGCCACTACCGCCGCCGCTTGCAGAATATCTTCGAGCAGCTTGGCAGCTCGACGCAGCAGGTTCCTGTGTCGGCGGAGCTTGTGGCGTTGATCGACGACTATCGTTCGCAGCTTCGCGCTGCCGGGCAGACCGCGTTGGCGGATCGCTATGTCTTCGAGTCGCTGCGGCTGCTGATTGCGTGCATCCTGATGCGGCTGGGTGCTGCGCCGCAGTCTGCTGTGCCGTTTCCTCCGGGTGCCGCGCTCAAGCCGTATACGCGAGCCGCCGATCTGCTGAGTGACCTGACGGTACTGCGTAACTCGCTGATTGCGAATTGTGGCGAGCGGCTGAGTGAGTTGCTGATCGACCCGTTGCTGCTGGAGGTTCGCACCTACGG
>JBDTDX010000019.1:0-4537 GCA_039922815.1 Granulicella sp. | reverse complement strand
TGTCCCTCCTGCGCATTCAACAGCGCCGTCACGTTCTTCGCATTCGCTGGACTGACTCCTGCAAGCTTGACCGTCCCAAATTTTTGTTGCGGTCCCTCGTCGACCGTCAACAGGACTTTGATCATGGCCACTTTTAGTGCTTTACCGTCAGGACCGTTATCGATGTCCTGCACGTTCGCAGTTACCTTTGCATCGCTAAATCCGTTGGCTCGATAGAGTGCTTGAATCGAACCCTCATCCGCGTTCAACAGCGAAGGACTAAACCGCCCGGAGCGAAGATAGGCATCCGCCTTCTGCACGCGCATTCGTTCGTGCAAGGTATCGTCGTTGAAATATTTGTTGCCCTTCAGATCCACCGAGACGACTTTATGCTTGGTTCCCTTGTCGACCGCATAAACCACCTGTTCGGAAGCGGTTCCCTCACCAATCTGCTTCACCGCAACGGTCACGTCGAAGTAACCCTGCTGCTGCAAATATTCTTTAATGTTGTGGGTGCCTTCATTCAGCAGATCGTTGTCGATCGTTCCTTCTTCAAAGATCGGAACCAGCAGATGCAGCCTGCTTTTCGACATTTTGACACCTTCAACCGTCACCTTGACCAGAGGTCCCTGGTTCGCCGTGAACTGATAGTCCAGTTCACGGCGGTCCGGGACATAGGTTGACTTCAAGAGTGCCGCCGTTGCCTCAAGCCGGTCTTTCTTCTGATACTGTGCCCGCAGCTTCGTCAGCGCGTTGCTGATCGTATCGCGCGAAACCTTGGAGCGATGTTTCAGCTTGCCCTTTTTCTGAAATTCCGCAAGCGTAAAACCCGGATCCTTACCATCGAGCGTCACCTGCCCGATCCGCGCCTGAGGTCCAATATTGACCGTATAAGTAGCGTTGACCTGCTGGTTCACGTCATCGACCGTCGACACCGCCACAATCGTCGGCTGGTAATAGCCATTCTGAACAAGAACCTGCTTGATACCCTCAGTCCCTGCCTCAATCGCGCCTTCGGTAAACGCCGTACCCGGATCGAGCTTCGTTCCGAACTCCAGCAATGAGGTCAGTCTCTCGCTCTTGACCCCATTGATGACGATTCGCCCAACATAGTAACGCGCCGTGCCACCAAAGATCAGCGTCACCGTATCGCCACTTCGTATTCCCCGCACGTCAATGTTTCGATAGCGGCCGCTCGCAAAGAGTCGCCGCGTACTCTGGCGCACCTTTTGCGGATCGAGCGGTTCTCCAGCCTTCTGCGCAATCTCGTTGGGCAGCGTATCTCCGTTGTCGAAGGTCACACCCTCAAACTCAATCTTGTCGACATGCAAACCGCTGTACTGCCAGATGGTCGTTGCGAGTGCCGGCACGGGCACTTCTTCGGGAGCAGCACTCTCCGCCTGCGCACTCGTTGGCGTTGTCGCAGGTGAGCCATCCGCGCTTGTGGCAACCCCCAAAGCATTCGGAACAAGTGCCGGCCGTCCCGCAGGCACAGTCGGAGCCGGCATAGAGGGTGCCGGGATACTCTGCGCCATTGCTGCGGCACACAGTGAAAATAACAGCGTTCCCGCGAGTCCTGCGATCGCCGCACGCACCCTCAGAGGTAACGAGATTGCTGTTCCCGCACGCCATCCTCGCACTTGCAACACCAATAGTCCTCGTTTCGAACACCCGGTTGTGGGGTACCGCATCTCATAGCCACACAGAACAGCATCAAAATGCCTGATGGCCATTTCGCATTTGGATGCTAAAAATCCTTCCGGTGTCATCTGGAAAAGGGCCGTGCCGCTGAACGCAGCCCACCCATCTCTATACTATGGGAAACTAGCCGTATTTTTGAAGCACCGACCTCTGCGCGCATTTTCTGTCGAGTCAGCGCCAGGTTTATTTCCAATTGGCCGAGCCTGGGGAGAACCAACCTTTTCTTGAAAACAATCTTCTAACTCATGAAACACAATCAAGGTTGCGATACGCTTGAGAAGGCGCGAGCGGCGAAACAGGAATATTCAAACCGGAATCGAGCCCATGAGCACACAAGGCGTCCAGATGATCGAAGCAAAACCGAACTCCGGCTTATTCAAGCGGAATCCCCCCATCGCTGGAGAAGCAGAGGCGATTGAAGCCGCGAAGAACGGCGATCCGGAAGCGTTCTCCAAGCTCTATTCTTTGCATAAACGTCGCGTCTATACCCTCTGCCTTCGCATGTTGGGGAACGTGTCCGAAGCCGAGGACATGACCCAGGAAGCGTTTCTTCATCTCTTCCGAAAGCTGGGCAGCTTTCGCGGCGAGTCGGCCTTTTCGACCTGGCTGCATCGCCTTACCGTGAATCTCGTCCTGATGCACCTGCGCAAGAAGGGTCTGAACCTGGTTTCGCTTGAAGAAACCATCAACCCTTCCGACGATGATGCGCCAAAGAGAGACTTCGGCAGCCGCGATCCCATCCTCGCTGGCTCGGTCGACCGCGTCGCCCTGGAGCGCGCAGTAGCCTCCCTCCCCCCCGGCTATCGCATGGTCTTCGTCCTTCACGATGTCGAAGGTTTCGAGCACAACGAGATTGCCACCATGCTCGAGTGTTCCACCGGTAACAGCAAATCTCAACTGCACAAGGCACGTCTGAAGCTCCGTGAACTGCTCCGCCAACCAGGGCAGACTCCCCAGCAAGCCGGGCTTAAGGAGGTCACGACATGACAGATGCCACTACCCCGGAATTTCCCGACTTTGAGACCATGACGCAGGCCGACTTTGAGCACGTACTTCCTGCGATGTTCGAAAATTCTCCAAACGGCAAAGTCAGCTCCGACCCGCGTCTGCAAAAGTTCCTTGCAAAAAATCCTGACTGTGCCGCTCTGGTTCGCGATCTCGAAATCATCGCAGAACAGGCGCGCAGCCTCTTTAATGTTGAAGAAGAACCCGGCGACGACCTCTGGGGCAAGATCAGGGGCCAGATGGATGCCGATCGTGACCCAAAGACGAAATAACCAAAGAATTGCTTGCAATCGGTAATCGGACAGGTGTACCGTCAATTCAGCATGAAGAACAGCTTCCAGACCGTCTCGTTTACCTACCGCTACTGGCGCCTGCGCGCGGCCCGAGCGGAGTATTCGCATGCATCTCTGAAATAGCAACGATTCAGAGAACTTCCGAACTTCCCGAGCCGCGATCCCCAAAGGTCGCGGCTTTTGCGTGTCCACTAAAAATCTTACCCGCCTCACCACTACAACTACGGAGAACCACGATGATCGCCACCGAACAATCCACCACACCGCTTGAAACCGCTTCACCGGTCCCACCCCATCTCAGACGCATTGTCCTTACCGGCTTCATGGGAGCCGGCAAATCTACCGTCGGCCGCCTCCTCGCACGCCGGCTCACGTGGAACTTCCTCGACCTCGACGCACACCTTGAGTCCCGTGCCAAGGCCACGATCCCCGAGCTTTTCGCGAAGCACGGCGAAGCCCGCTTCCGCCAGCTTGAGTCCTCCGCCCTCGCTTCAGCCCTCGGTCTGCGCGCCACCGTCATCGCCCTCGGCGGCGGAACCCCGGAGATTCTCACCAACCGCCTTCTGATCGAGCAGACTCCCGGCACCACCGCCATCTTCCTCGACGCTCCCTTCGAAACGCTCT
Organism: Granulicella sp.; assembly: GCA_039922815.1. Classification (GTDB taxonomy): domain Bacteria; phylum Acidobacteriota; class Terriglobia; order Terriglobales; family Acidobacteriaceae; genus Edaphobacter. The sequence goes on along the minus strand of JBDTDX010000019.1, from coordinate 935 downwards.
TCGACCGCTGCGTCCTCCAGGAGCCCGGCGGTCCAGAACTAGCCCGCCCTGTCCTCGCCGATCCTGTTCTCGCCCGCGCTCGCTTCGCTATCCGTCATCCCTTCTACCGCCGCCTCGCCTGTCTCACCATTCAGACCGACGCGTTGACCCCCGAAGATACAGTCACGTCGCTGCTCGAATCGCTCGATAAAATTACGCCGCGCCGCCGCTGACCGCGTTATTTCAGCATCCAACAGTCTGAATCCCAACAGGAGTACGTCCTGCCTCCCATCCCTACTCAACCCGGCCCCTCCCAGGAGCAGACCCGCGGCAACGTCCGTGCCGCTATCCTCTTTGCCGTCGGCGTGTTACTCCTTCTCGCTCTAGCCTGGAGACTCACCAAAGAGTTGGAGATCATCTATGCCAGCGCGCTATTCGCCGTCGTCCTGATGCCCATCGTGCTTTGGATTACGCGACTCGAAATCCGCAGCATCCACCCGTCGCGACCCGTCGCCATCATCCTGCTCATCGCGATCGTCGCTGCCGCGTTCACCCTCTTCTTCACGATCGGCCTTCCGCCGGTGCTCCGCGATATCAAGTCTTTCTCCGATGACCTGCCTGCAAAAATTCCAGACATCGTCGCCAAGCTCAAGCGCATCCCCCTAGCCAACCGCATCGGCATCGATGCCGTCGCCGCCCGCGCCGAAAACGCCGCGACCGTCACGGCTACCTACCTCGTCACCTCGCTGCCCAATTGGCTATCTCATGTCTTCGACATCCTCACCGCAGCCTTTCTCTGTGTCTACTTCATGCTCGAAGGCGAACACGCTTACAAGTTTTTCCTCTCTCTCTTCGGCCTCGAACAGCGCCGCCGTCTCGACGCCACCCTTCAGATCGCTGAAATCCGCATGAGCAAGTGGCTCCTCGGACAGGGACTCCTCATGGTGATCCTGGGG
>JBDTDX010000018.1:0-22798 GCA_039922815.1 Granulicella sp. | reverse complement strand
GTCGTTCCCGTCTCCTCATACCAGGGCCGCAGATTCGGCCTTCCCCAGATGCGTTCACTAAATCGCGGCGCCAGCCGAAATGGTTCGAGTATCTTCATGGTCATCTCGTTTCTCTCCACTGAAACCCTACCAAATTCAGCGGCTCTGCGGCATTACAAAACTCTTACACCCCTACCCCTCCAACCCCTGTTAGCGTTGTTAACAGAGCAATTAGCAACGTCTGAAGAAAAGGAATTACAGACACTCATGACACCAATAATTTCCACTCAAGAAGAAACGCACAGCACCCAGGCAGCAGCTCAGAAGCGCGCCAGCAACATTGCCGTTCTTCCCGTCGTCGCCGAAGCGCAGATGAAGGTCAAACAGGACCTCCGCATGGGCCGCGAGCATCAGCAGGGACGCATCAACTGGATCACGTCCATCGCCATGGGCCTGTTCCATGTGGGTGCCATCGCCGCTCTCTTTTTCTTCTCATGGGCGAACCTCGCTGTCTTCTTCGTTATGTACTTCTTCGCGATCAACGTCGGCATCGGCGTCGCCTATCACCGCCTGCTCACGCATCGCGGTTATCGCACTCCGAAGTGGGTCGAGTATTTCGTGACCGCCTGCGGCTGCCTCGCGCTTGAGGGCGGACCCATCTTCTGGGTCGCCACCCATCGCGTTCACCATCAGAACTCCGACCACGAAGGCGATCCCCACACCCCGCACGACGGCACCTGGTGGGCTCACGCTGGTTGGATTCTCTCCGGCCGCGCACTCCACTCCGAGACCGCGCTCCTTGGCCGCTACGCTCCCGACCTCACCCGCGATCCCGTCCATGTCTGGCTCTCGAAGTATCACTACCTCCCGCTCGTCATCACCGGCCTGCTCCAGATCGCTCTCGGCGCGGCCATCGCACCCGCCGGACACGCTGTCGTCGGCGCACTCGGCATGGTTCTCTGGGGAACGTTCCTTCGCGTCACCATCGGCCTTCACGCCACCTGGCTCGTCAACTCCGCCACCCACCTCTGGGGCGCGCGCCGCTTCGAGACCAAGGACGACTCCCGCAACAACTGGTGGGTCGCGCTGCTCACCGGCGGCGAAGGCTGGCACAACAACCACCACGCTCACCCCGTGAGCGCGCGCCACGGCCTCGCCTGGTACGAGTTCGATGTCAACTACTACTGCATCTGGCTGCTCAGCAAAATCGGCCTCGCCGAGAAAGTCCAGATCGCCAAATACGACAAGCTGGACCCGAAGCCCGCTGGCATCTAGTCCTTCTTACTCATTCAAAAAAGCGCAGGGCTTCGGCTCTGCGCTTTTTTTGTTTCGCAGGACACCCGCCCCATCCCCTCCAATAGCATCTGAGCCTCTAGCCAGCGCTGTACGCAAAGCGTTAATATCGAATTGCTCCCGTTGAGCGAACATTTCCTCATCGGGACAGGGGGGTGACTTGTGAAAATAATTTCTTCGTTTTCTACCTTCGCAATCGGCGCACTCGCCTGTCAGCTCCTGCTCGCCCAGGCACCCCCTGCCACAACCCCCGTCCGGCCTGCGGATGCGACCGGCCTCTGCAAGGACGGCACGTACTCCTCGGAGGCTGTAAAGAGCGGCGCATGCCATAGCCATCACGGAGTCAAGGAGTGGTACGACACCACCCCGGCCACTCCGACTCCAGCGACTCCCAGCGCGGCCACCACCAGCGCGGCCACCACCAGCGCGACCACCCCGCGTTCCGCCCCTCCAGCGACTGCAGGAACCCCCAGTCCCACGACCCAGGCCCGCTCCCAGAGCCAGGCAGCCGCCCAACAGGCCGGTCAATCCGGTGAGCCGCTGGAAACCCAGTCCATCAACAAGGGCTCTGCTGCAAACGCAGCCAGCACTCCCACCGCTTCGGGCGCAGGACCAGGCATGGTCTGGCTCAAAACCGGCAGCAAAATCTACCATTGCCCCGGCACCCGCTACTACGGGAAGACGAAACACGGCTCCTACATGTCCGAAGCCGACGCCAAAGCCAAAGGCGCCCACATCGGCCGGGGCGAGGTCTGCACGCTATAGCCCCCTCCCCCGGCTATACTCCTCCCCAGAGCTATAAACCCAGAACCATGAACATTACCCGACGTCGCGGAACCATCGCCTTCTTCATCACCCTTGGCGCGCTGCTCGTCGGCCTCGCCATCACGCTCGACGTCGGCTGGATCGTCGTCACCAGCGAGCGCACCGTCGCACTCCTCGTGCTCGGCATCATCTTCTTTGCCGCGCTCATCGCCGGAGTCACCCTCAACACCGTCTTCCTGGTCCGCGAAGTCCGCCGCAACGAGCGTCAGGATTCTTTCCTCAACGCCGTCACCCACGAGCTCAAAACCCCCATCGCCAGCATCCGCCTCTACCTGGAAACCCTCCAGCGTCGCGAGCTCCCCGAGGCCCAGCGCCAGAAGTTCTACGCCATCATGCTCGCCGACTCCGACCGCCTCCTCGCCACCGTCCAGCAGGTGCTCAAAGCCGGCGAGCTCGGCCAGCGCCAGCGCCAGCTCAATCGCGTCAATGTCGATCTCGAAGCGCTCGTCTCCGAATGCGCCGCCATCATCCTGCGACGCCACAACCTCCAGCCCGACGCAATCGTTCTCCAGCCCGTTCCCGGAGACGTCCGGCTACCCGTCTCCGGCATCCCCGAAGACCTCAAGACCGCCATCCTCAACCTGCTCGACAACGCCGTCAAATACTCGCCCGAAGGCGTGCACATCACCTGCCGCCTCGCCATCACCCGCTATACATGGGTCACACTCACCATCATCGACACCGGCCTCGGCATCCCCGCCAACCAGCTCAAACGCATCTTTCACCGCTTCTACCGCGTCCCCGGCCGCGACCCCGGACGAGACATGGTCAAGATCAAAGGCACCGGCCTCGGCCTCTTTCTCGTCCGCACCATCGCTCGCCAGCACGGCGGCACCGTAACCGCGCAGAGCCAGGGCCTCGGCCTGGGAACCACCATCACCCTCAAACTTCCCCTCGCCAGCGCCACTCCCAGCTAAGCGTTCCTCTGTAACGAATCCTTCCAGTCCATCACTACTGAGCGGCGCAGTTTCCTCCCCTGCCGCCCTCAGGAGTTGCCCATGATTCCCGTCAACCCAAAATCAAAGCTCACAGCCAAGGCCTGGGTCGATACGGTCAACGCCGCAACCTGTGCCCCCTCGTGGATGAAGAAGATCTTCACCTTCCGCGGCACCGATTTCAGGATTGCCCCTAGTTACAAGTTCATCACCGGCAAAGGAATATCCAAGCCGCCCGCATGGTTCGGCGTGTGGCACACTGCTGCATCGTCCGTCTATATGGGCAGCAACTGGGAACTCACCACCGGCACCCTCGAGATGAAGCCCAAAGACCTCTCCCTCATGGTTCCCGATGGCATCTCCATCGGCAAGCTGGACCCCGATAAAAATTGGACCGACTTTCCCCAGATGCAGGGCCACGACAAAGGCGAGGGCGGCATCACCGTCCCCACGCAGGACATCAAGGACAACCTGAACACACAGAAGGACGGCAAACTCCACTACAGCGGCGTCATCGTAAAACCCGGCTCAAAGCAAGGTGAGATCGTCGTCGTCACCCAGATCAAATCAGTCGATGGGCAACTCCTTTCCTTCGGCCCGAACGACGTCATCGAGACGCTCTTTCACGAGCTCTTCCACGCCGGACAGATCGACCAGAACAAGCCCAACGCCGACAGCGACACTCGCTTCAGCGCTGTCACCGACGGCATCAAGTCTTTCTTTGCCTGTCCCTGATTGATCGAACCCTCAGACCCGCTAAAATGACCACCAGTATCCCGGGTCAGAATTATGAATGAATCGTCGCCGCTTATCGTCATCGTTGAAGACGAGGATCACCTCGCTCAGGGCCTCATCTTCAACCTTCAGGCCGAAGGCTACCGTACCCACCACGAGGCCGACGGAGACGTCGCCCTCGACTATCTCCTCAGCGCGCCCGAGAGTGGCGAAGATAAACCCACCGCCATCCTGCTCGACGTCATGCTTCCCGGCAAGGACGGCTTCGCCATCGTCCGCGCCCTCCGCGAAGCCCAGCGCTTCACGCCGGTCCTCATGCTCACCGCGCGCGACCGCACCGAAGACATTCTCGAGGGCCTCGAAGCCGGCGCCGACGACTATCTCCCCAAACCCTTCGACCTGAATATCCTGTTAGTCCGTCTCAAAACCTTGCTACGCCGCATGGCCTGGCAGGCCGGCCGCGCCCCTGAAGCCGAACAATCCCCCGCCGAAGCCGCTCCCGCCCCCGAGTACGCCTTCGATCACCGCACCATCCGCTTTGACACACTGGAGCTAGTCGCCCCCAACCGCCTCACGCACCTCACCCTGATGGAGGCCGACCTGCTCCGCTACTTCACCGACCGCGAAGGTCAGATCATCTCCCGTAAAGAGATCCTCGAGCAGGTCTGGCGCGTCCACGAGGACACCGACACCCGCGCCATCGACAACTTCGTCGTCCGCCTCCGCCGTTACATCGAAGACGACCCCGCCAACCCCGTCCACCTCGTCACCGTCCGCGGCGTAGGCTATCGCTTCCTCCCCAACCCCACCCCCTAGCCGCTTTCTCGCGAAGTTTGGGACAACCTCGCTCCATCCGGGGATCTCGTTTTGAAAGGGCATGGCTTTAGACACGCTGCAAGTTGCCCCAAAGAACGGGCTTCAGCCCTTGAGGGAATACTCAGACCCCATCCTTCGCGGTCTCACCGCGAAGGATGGGGTCTAACAACCTACCTACTTCGCCCAGATACTATCCAGCAGAAGATCCTGCTTGCGATGCGTATCCGGCGCAGCCATCGGCTCCGGCCCCAGATGCATCACCTGCCACTCCGTAGGCCCGTACGCCGGCCACTTCGGCAGACCATCTCCGTTCGGATCGCCATTCTTCGCAAAGTTCGTCCAGTACTTCTGCATGGCCGTGCTGGTCTGGTGATCCTCCGGACTGAAGTGGAACCCAATGCTGCTCACCAGGTCCAGATCGCCGAAGACATACATAATCTCCGACGAGTGATACGCGGCCAGCCCAGCCTTATGATCCGGGTCCGGCGGCGCCACCTGGTCAAACCGGTAGCGATACACCGGCTGCTTGCCCGTTGCCTTCTGCGCCTCCATCCACTTCCACGTCGAGTACGCAATAAAGCGGTCGCCCGCCAGATCCGCACTCGCGCGCACCGCGCTCGCATCGTCCGTTACCGGGTTCAGCGCAAGCAACTCAGCCGCGTGCTCCGGAAACTGCTTCTCGACCGAAGCCTTGAAGCTTTCCACCGTCACCTTAGGGTCAAAGCCGCCCTCATCGCGATTCCATCCGGCCAGCATCGGCACATCGTTCTGCTTGCCCGCCGCAAAGATAGCAGCAGGGCTCTCCGCTAGAAATAATCCGTCAACATTGGGCCCGAAGCGCGTCACCATACCCGCCGAGTTCTTCTTCGAGATATCTTCCAGAAGCTCCGACGCCGGAATCGCGCGAAGCTGATCGAGCGTCGTCACTCCCAGCACCGACTGCGCAAACGCATCGTTCTTCGCTGCCGCATCCGCCAGCGGTTTGAACGAGACTCCCATCGCTGAATACAGCGCGCCGCCGCTCTCGCCGATCACTCGCTTGAACAGCCCCTTCGCCATTGGCGACGCCATCTGCGCGCTCACCGAGAACGATCCTGCGCTCTCACCAAACAACGTCACATTGTTGGGATCGCCACCAAACGCCTCGATGTTGTCCTTCACCCACTGCAACGCGGCCGTCTGATCCATCAGACCGTAGTTGCCCGCCGCATTTTTGCCCGACTCCTTCGCCAGTTCCTCATTCGCGAAGAACCCGAAGACATTCATCCGGTAATTCATCGTGACCACGATCACGCCGTTCTTCGTCAGTGCTGCTCCATCCTGCCGCCGCTCCGACGTGCTTCCCGCCGTGTATCCGCCGCCATAAATCCACACCATCACCGGCAGCTTCGCATGCTCATCCTTGGCCGGAGTCCACACATTCAGCGTCAGGCAATCCTCGCTCATGCCCGCATCGCGAAACATCATGTCGTGATAAATAGCAGGCTGCATGCAGCGATAGCCAAAGCCCTTAGTCTGTTTCACGCCGCTCCACTTCTCGGCCGGCATCGGCGGCTTCCAGCGCAGCGGCCCAACCGGCGGCGCGGCAAACGGAATCCCCAGGAACGTCTTTACGGTCCCCTCCATGCGGCCTTCCACCTTACCCTGCTTCGTCTTTACCTGCAGATCATTCGCATCCGCCGCCCACGCCGGGGCCGCACTCACCGCAACCATCGCCGCTAATAACGCCGATCCCACACACTTCGCCGTATTCCAGTTCATAGGTTTCCTGTCCTTTGCCTGCGCCAGCCAGTCTACACGGCAACTCGTTCCCTTTTTAAGGAACTTCGCTCCAGGCTCAACAACTGCCTACGCAGCATTCATTACCGTGCGCCGAGCTGGCTCTTCGATCTTCGCTGCATCTATTTCGTCGCCCAGAGGCTATCGAGCAGCAGTATCTGCGGACGATGGTTGTCCGGCTCAGCCACAGGCGAGGCATCAAGGTGCATCACTTGCCACTGCGTGTCCGCTGCATACGTTGGCCACTTGGGGAGACCTTCGCCATTCGGGTCGCCCGTCTTGGCAAAGTTCGTCCAGTACTTCTGCATAAAGGTGCTCGTCTGATGGTCCTCAGGACGGAAGTGGAATCCAATACTGGTCACCAGGTCCAGATCGCCAAAGACATACATGATCTCGGACGCATGGTACGCAGTAAGCCCGCCCGGATGATCCGGGTCAGCCGGGACCACGAGATCCCACCGGTAACGATATGTCGGCTGCTTGCCCGTCTTCTTCTGCATGTCGAGCCACTTCCACGCACCGTATCCAGCACCGTGATCGCTTCCAAAGTCAGCGCTCGCGCGCACGGCGCTCGCATCGTCCGTTACCGGATACATCGCCAGAAGCTCGGTTGCGTGATCGGGAAACTCCTTCTCAACCGCAGCCTTGAAGCTCTCCACCGTCACCTTCGGGTTGATTCCGCGTTCGTCACGTGTCGATCCCGCGATCATCGGAACATCGTTCTGCTTACCCGCGGCAAAGATCGCCGCCGCACTCTCCGGAAGGAACATACCATCGACAATCGGGCCAAAGTGCGCCGTCTGCCCAGCCGCGTTCTTCTTCATCATGTCTTCCAGAAGCTCCGAGGCTGGAATGGCCCGAAGCTGATCGAGCGACGTCGTTCCCAGAATCTCTTTGGCAAACGCATCGTTCTTCGCCGCCGCGTCCGCCAGCGGTTTTTGCGCGACACCCATCGCTCCATACAGCGCTGCGCCGCTCTCGCCGATCACGCGCTTGAACAACCCCTTTGCCATCGGGGACGCCATCTGCGAGTTCGTCGAGCTCGAACCTGCGCTCTGGCCAAACAGCGTCACGTTATCCGGGTCACCGCCAAACTCCGCTATGTTCTCCTTCACCCATTGCAGTGCCGCCGTCTGGTCCATCAACCCATAGTTGCCCGCAGCGTTCTTGCCGGACTCCTTCGCCAGTTCCTCATTCGCAAAGAACCCGAAGATTCCCATCCGGTAGTTCATCGTGACGACGATCACACCGTTCTTCGTCAACGCTGCTCCATCCTGACGCCGCTCGGACGTGCTGCCAGCAGTGTTTCCCCCGCCATAGATCCAAACCATTACCGGCAGCTTCGCCTTGGCATCCTTCGCAGCCGTCCACACATTCAGCGTCAGGCAGTCTTCGCTCATACCCGCATCGCGAAATCTCATGTCCTTATAGATCGAGGGCTGCATGCAGCGATATCCAAAGCCCTTCGCCTCTCGCACGCCACTCCACTTCTCCGCAGGCATCGGCGGCTTCCAGCGCAGCGGCCCGACCGGCGGCGCAGCGAACGGAATCCCAAGGAACGTCCTCACGTCCCCATCCATCCTGCCCTCGACCTTGCCCAGCTTCGTCTTCACCTGAAGGTCACCAGTATCCGCCGCCCACACCGGAGCCGCACTCACCGCAACCATCGCCGCCAACAAGGTCAATCCCACACACTTCGCCGTGTTCCAATTCATAGGTCTCTTGTGCTTTGCCTCGCCCGTCAGTCTACACGGCAACCACGTAGTTGGAACACTCACATCTCTTTAAAATGTCCCTGGAAAAGCACATGCGCTTTGAAAGGATGTGGTTACCTGTGATGTTTCTTTAGATTCTTGTTTTGATGAGGAGACGGAGCCATGAAGTATCACCCTCTTTCTCGGACGACGGTTCATCGTCGCAAGCAGATGTCTGAGGCGGTGTTCTCGAGGCGGCTGAGCTTGAAGGAGGCTGCAGCCGAGTCTCTACGTTGCTATCGACGATCCCTCGCGCATCGCCTTCACCGCCCTGTATCCCAACGGGCAAGCCGTCTCCTCGACCGACTTTCCGGGCAAGGCCGTCACCTCCTTCAAGCACTTCGGCATCATCTTCAAGCGCGTCATCAACGACAACGGACGCTGCTTGCTCGCCCACCGGCGCCGCAACGCATGTCGCAGGCTCGAAATCACGCCCAAACGCATCCGCCACCTCCGCAACCTGCTCGGGGTGCGTCACCGTGCCGGCTCCAATGAGCATTCGAGCGCCGAAGACCCGGGAGGGAATCGATACGCTCTCCAGCGCATTAGGAGAATTCAGCGGCACCTCCACAATTCGAATGCCTCCGCTCGCCTACGCAGAACAGATCGACTCTGATTCCTCCGCCTTCATACCTCGCAAGATTGCAACGATCAGGCACTCTTTCAACCATCCCCCTAGATCCACGACAACTTCCTTCCAATCGCCGCCAAACCACGTGCGGCGGCGTGTTCATCCTCGAAGGTGAAGAAACCTTCGCAAGCGCTGATAGCTTGCGCATACAGTGAACACAGTTGGGTGTCTCCAACAAGATGTACATGCGTGCCCGCCGACATCGATTTACGGACCTCGTGTCCGATCAAAAGTCCAGAGAGATAAGAGGCAGACGATTCTTCTTTGAGCTGATCCACTAATGCCAGCGCTCGTACGCCAAAAAGATGATGCAGTAGACCGCCCGTATCGCCAGACCGCGCAACTCCACGATGGAACGCTTCAGTATCCATGGCGGCATCGGTTGTCATGATACGCGACAAAATCGTGGAGGAACGCAGAGCATCAAAAACATCACCAGTCATGCAGGTCGTAAAGTCTACGATTGCGTCGTCGCTGAGATTGATCCATTTGGAATGCGTTCCGGGAGAACAAACGACGCCACCTCCATGGGACTCCAGAACTCCGATAGCTTGGGTTTCTTCCCCTCTCATCATCTCAGGAACGCCATAAGCATCAGATCCCACGACGCCAGGAACCAGAAAGATTTCTAGGCCGGCAAGCGGTATTCTAACCAGCTGGTTTGCAAGGTTTGTCAGACCAACTGGGCACGGAAGATATCCCGTTTCAACCCACCCCTGTCTACTTCCCACCATGCCACAAAGTAGAATCCGTGTCTCTCCGGTCACCAGCCAGTCGCCAATCTGCGAAAGCAGGGTTTCCTGAAAACGCCTCTCTCGAATGCGGAGAATCCCTTCGTGAGAGGAGCGCGTTTCGATAATCTCTGCGCGGTCATTCATCCGGAAAGCGCGGAAGTTGCTCGTACCCCAGTCAATGGCAATCATGCGTGCCACCGTCACTTTCCAACTCAGTCACCTCATTCGCGCGGACGATCACCACAGCGAAGCGAAAGTGAAAAATCAACATTCGATCAACGGATCTCAAAGCAATACTCAATAGATTGCTCACGCTGGCTCTTCGATGCGTTCAATCTTGCCAACGAGAAAGAGATAACAAAACGCACCTAACAAAGCAGTCGAGGCAACGAAAATAAGTGGCCTCGTGAAATCAGTACCGCGAATAAGAAACCCTATAGCAACCGGCACGACAATCGCGGCGAGATTGCCGACAAAATTGAAGACTCCACCGGTCAGGCCGATAAGGCGCTCCGGGGCGAGCGTCGAAACAAGCGACCAGGTGATGGAAGCGAACGCGCTCCCAAAAAACGCCAAGGTAAAAAAAGCAGTTATATAGATTGGGTTGACGACATAGTTGGCACCAATAATCGAAGTTGAAAGGAGTAGGCCGAAGATGATCGGCACCTTTCGAGCGACTGTGAGGGTAGCACCCCGGCGCAACATGAGGTCTGAAACAAATCCTCCCGACAACACCCCAAAAAATGCTCCAAGAAAAGGAACAGATGCGAACAGTCCTGATGTCATGAAATTCAAATGCCGATAAGTCACAAGATAAGCCGGAAACCATGTCAGGAAGAACCACTGTGTAGCTACTAGTCCGAATTGACCTATATAAATTCCCCACAGTTTTTGTTTGCTCAATACAATTCTGAGATCAGCCCACAATAGATCCTTACCTTGCACAATCCGCTGGCTCAGATCAGGAATCCCTCCATTTTCAGCTATCCATTCGATTTCTGCCTGGTTCACACCTGAGAAGGCTTGGGGATCCCGATAAAAGCGGAACCATATAGCTGCCCACAAAAGACCCAATGTGCCTGTGAAGACAAAAACGGCCCTCCAACCATAGGAGATATTGATCCACGACAACAGTGGCGTCAGAAAGGCCAACCCGACAAACTGCCCTGAGGTATAAAACCCAATTGTGCGTCCACGCTCATTTTCCCCAAACCATGTAGCGGCTACACGATTATTGATTGGCGACGACGGGGCCTCGAAGGCGCCGATCAACAGACGTAGTGCAAACAACATCGCGAATGTATTAGCAAAGCCCAAAGCGAATGTTCCCAAGGACCAGAAAATCAGAATAATAAAGTATAAAAACCGTGGATTGATCCGATCCACGAAGCGGCTTGCGGGGATTTGCAACAGTGCGTAGCTCCAGCCAAATCCCGAGAAAACAAGGCCCATCTTCACCGGATCAAGATGAAGCGACCCTATCAGCTCAGGAGCAACGATGGATATGTTGCTTCGGTCGAGATAATTGATGACCACGCCTACAAAAAGCATGGCTGCAATGATGAAGCGCCGCCTGGTGGGAATCTCGCCTATCACCACTCGGCAAAGCTCCCATCACGGTGACGCCAGATTGGTGGAACCCATTGGTGGCCTATGCGTGCGCGGTCAATGACATATTCTTCGTTGATCTCTATGCCGAGTCCAGGCCCATCCGGAATAGCGACATATCCATCAACATAGTTAAAAATCTTTGGGTCGATCAGATAATCCAGAATGTCATTGCTCTTGTTGTAATGGATACCAAGCGATTGTTCTTGGATTGCAGCGTTCTGGCAAATCGCATCAAGCTGCAGACAGGCCGCGAGCGCAATTGGTCCTAACGGGCAATGCAACGCCAAAGCGACATCATGGCACTCTGCCATGGCAGCGATTTTTTTTGTCTCCGTAATGCCGCCAGAATGTGACGGATCGGGCTGAATAATGTCCACATGGCCGTCACGCAAGATATTTTTGAAATCCCAGCGGGAGAAGAGCCGCTCCCCCAGAGCAATCGGGATGCTGGTATTAGCCGCTATATCCGCAAGCGCCTCCGCGTGCTCACTAAGTACAGGTTCTTCGATAAACATTGGCGCAAAGGGTTCCAGCGCGCGAATCAAAGTCTTGGCCATTGGGCGCGACACACGTCCATGAAAATCAATGCCGATACCGATCTCGCTGCCGACCGCTTCTCGAACAGCACGAATGTTGGCGACTGCGGCGTCTATCTTAGTGCTGGAATCGATATAGTTCATCTCCTCGCAGCCGTTCATTTTCACTGCACGAAATCCGTGTGCCACAACTTCTCTAGCATTTTCAGCCACATGAGAGGGTCGGTCGCCTCCAATCCAGGAGTAAACCTGGATCTGATTCCGTACCGGGCCGCCCAGCAATTTAGAAATCGATACGCCCAGCGCCTTCCCTTTGATATCCCACAGAGCTTGATCAATGCCTGCAAGGGCACTCATGTGAACACCGCCGCCCCGATAGAATCCACCGCGGTAAAGGACCGTCCAGTGATCTTCGATTGGAGAGGGATCGGCTCCAATCAGATATTGAGAGAGTTCAGCCACAGCAGCAGCAACAGTAGCCGCGCGTCCTTCCAGGCCAGCTTCCCCCCACCCGCTCAGACCTTCATCAGTCTCGATCTTCAAGAAAAGCCAGCGGGGTGGGACGATGAATGTTTTGATCGCAGTAATCTTCAATGCGTGCCCCCTGAACGTCTCTTTAGGAAGAAAAGAGATCCCGCGATCCCTTTCCTTTACTCTGTCGAATTGGAACAATTTCTTGAAAGTCCGAGCTTTGGAGATGGCTCAAACTCTCGGAAGGCGTCACTGAGTAACTTGGTAGATGCTGAATCGTGTCGGACCCTTTACTTGGCTGCATAGGTCTTGCTTGTCTTATTGCCTGAGTTGTAGACCGTGAAGCTACCCGTTGGGCTGGCCTTCACTGAGATATAGTTCCCCTCATCTGGCCCTCGAGGATTTGCGATGTATTCCGCACCCGTATTGTGTTTTGCGCCACCTTCCTCGGAATAGTGAAGTTGCCACAAATTTTCTAGCCCCGGCGCGCTGCGGATGATGTCCAGCACAGGGATATTGCCACCTTTAGTTGATGCATTATCCATGAGCGCCACGCGAGTCTGAATGCCGTAAATGAGCGCGCGACTGGAACTGGGGCTGAAGCCGTGGTGAGAAACAACGAGAATATCGATCTTACCCAGTAGATTCACGGGACACATGAACTTCGCTTCCTGATCCCACGTCAGATCCCCAAGGTCAAGAACCTTGAGTTTCCCAAAGTTGATCAGAACTCCCAATGAGCGCGAATTCTCGCTGTGATCCGGACTTTTCGTCTCAGGGATGTCACAATACTTGTTCGTTTCACCACCGCCAGGTACGGGCTTATCAATCACTTGGCCATTGCTGCTGATGGCAGTGACCTTCATGCCCTTTACAGGAATTTCATCGCCAGCTTTAGCAACGACATGCTTATATTTTCCGGTAGCTAAAACCTTCCGATATGCATTCGCAACATCCAATGTCGCACCGGGTTCCAATTCGGTGTTGGGCCCATGATCAACGAAAGTGCCCACTGGGATTCGTTCCACCAATTGCGGAACGCCGCCAATATGGTCGTCGTGATAGTGCGTCAGCACCACAGTATCTATCTTCTTGATGCCTGCAAGTTTGGTTGCCGCAATAATCCGGTCTGCGTCCCGTCCAGCATTTCCGGGCCATCCCGCGTCAATCAGCAACGATCCACCCTCGGGCGTAACGAACAGTGTGGATTGGCCACCTTCAACATCGATCATATAGATCTGAAGATCGCCTTTCGCGGCTCGTGCCGGAATGGTGAATAGGGCTAGTCCGAGAGTACATGCGACTGAAACCTGAACCCAGTGGCAAGCGGTCTTTGTAAATGTCATTGCATCTCACTTTCTGGTGCAGATGTAGGCGTAGTCAGTCTTCGCTCAAACTATGTTGAAGCTGCAAGGTAGGAGTGAGATTCCACCCACCTTGCCACTTTAGAACTCGAAGCGCAGCGACGCCTGCAAGTTTCTCGGTGTACCAACAATCGATGTAATCTGACCCACGGTAGACGCCCCAATAGTCGCATTCGGGAGGTTAAACTGAGGGTGATTGAAAACATTGAAGGCTTCGAACCGGAACTGAAACTGCATCTTGTCATGAACTGGAATGTTCTTGAGCACTGATATGTCGAAGTTAGTTCTGCCAGGACCAATCAATGAATTGCGGCCGGAGGTGCCAAAGGTATAGATTGCTGGGGAGACATACGCGGAAGGGTCAAACCACTTCGACAATGTCTTCGGATAGCTGACTGGACCAGTCTGATTGGGACGGCTCGAAGATCCAGTGTTCGTTGTGGCCGTGTTCAACACCGGGGAGAAATATAAACCAGTTTGGGTCAGTAAAATTCCATTGGTCTGCCAGCCCCCAACGATCTTGTCCACGACACCACCCTGATTGAGGAAGCGCTTACCTTTGCCGAACGGCAATTCGACAACATAACTCAGTGTAAGGCGCTGGCGTTGGTCAATAATCGAGTTGCTGCGATCATTTCTTGGAAAGCGTGGGTCCTGAGGAGATGGTCCCGCGGCTCCGCCACCAAACTCAAGGTTTACGTCATCGATGGCATGCGACCAGGCATAACCAACCAACGCGTTCACACCTTGGCGTAAACGCTTGTCAACAACTACTTGTAAGGCATAGTACTCCGCAAGACCCTTTGAAGTTGCCATGGTTACGGCACTCAACGAGTTAGATGAAGGCGGGTTGATTAAGTTGAAGGGACGACGAGAATTGAGCGATCCCGGGCCAGGTATTGGCTGATTGACGTTCGGGGCATCGTAAAGGCGGCGCCCCAGATTGCCAACCCCTGTCACCTTCACCACCAGATCGAGTCTGGTGACTGCCTGCTGAACTCCAAGGTTGAACTGCTCCGCATACGACGGCTTGAATTGCGTATCCACTGCGGACTGTGAACCAGTGGGAGCATCGGCTGAGGCAAAGTTCACACCGGGATTAAGACCTAAAAATCCTTGACTTGTGGGAAACCCATCACTAACTTTGGTGCCCGGTGTGATATCGCCTGGTGTTTCACTGATCGTTGCGCCAAATGGAGTATTACGGTTGAGACGCATGTTGACCGCTTCACTGCCTGACGCGTTGAAGAAGAGGCCAACACCACCCTGGATAACTGTTTTATCGAGCAGTTGATATGCGAATCCAAGACGCGGTCCAAAATCCTTCTTGAAGGGCTGTACACCAGCAGTCAGACCAACACCATTCCGGCCGGCGATGTCCATTTTGGCGGTGAGGGGGTTGAAATTTGCCCAGCGGTCCAACTCTTCGCTCGGCGGGCTGAAATAGTCCCAGCGGAGACCATAGTTAATTGTAAGCTTCTTGCTCGCACGCCAATCATCGGCAAAATAGGCGCCATACTCGTTCAAACGAATGCCCGGAAACTGGAAGGTATAGTCGTGAGTGATCGCCGTGCCATAGCCGAGCATGAAACTCGCCATACTGTCCCCGGTCGAGCCGCCGATCTGACCTCTTGCGTCCGTGAGTGCCGCGGAGAAATTGAAGCGTCCATTACCCTGGTTTGTTTGATAGATCGTCAGTTGGCGGCGGCGGAAATCAATTCCCAACTTGAAAGTGTGTGTACCTTTCGTCCAGATCAAATTGTCCAGTTCCTGAAAAGTATTCTCACGCCGGTAGAGCGGTAGAGAGCGGGTTTGACCTACACCCAGATAGTTTGCAGGAGAAAAAATTGGGAGATTCTGTTCGCGGGGCGTGACATTGGAATTCAGAATTCCAAGTTGATTACCGAGTTGCCCATTCGGCTTGAAATCAAGTGGCACATAATCAAGGCGATAACGGCTGAAGCCTACCCGGAAGTCGTTGACAATATTTGAAGTAATAATCTTCGTGTAACTGGCAGAGAACTGCTGTGTAGGTGAAGAAGAAGATCCCGAGAATGCGCCTTCGTCGCTCAGATGAACAGGCACAGACACGCCCGGAAGAGTGACCGCATTCGGATAGGTGGGCGGAGCTATGTTGAGAGTGTTCTGGATGGAATACCGCGCGGAAAGCATGTCCTTGGCGGTGATTTGTTCGTCAATTCGAATATCGCCCTGGTTAGCCGTATTGGTCTGAAGTGCGCTGGATGTGTAGTTTTGGGTCACCGAACTCGTTGTGGGTAGTGGATATGCGTTGATCATCGTCATCGCAATGGGGTCGCGGCGATTGAGGGGAATGAAGTTATTCACGAATCGGGTACGGAGATTCGTTACTGGATTCACAATCGGGTCATAGATGGGATTTACCTGGCTAAAATCTCCGCTGCGCATGAGCACGGTGGGGACAGTGCCGTTGACGAACGAT
This sequence comes from Granulicella sp., assembly GCA_039922815.1. Lineage (GTDB taxonomy): Bacteria > Acidobacteriota > Terriglobia > Terriglobales > Acidobacteriaceae > Edaphobacter. The sequence continues at coordinate 6,874 of JBDTDX010000018.1, read as the reverse complement.
TGAGTACTATTCCGAAAACCTTCATAATCTGCGAAGAAGAAGGTTTTGTCTTTGCCGTTATAGACATGCGGAATGACGATCGGTCCGCCAATAGAACCGCCAAACTGGTTGAGCTTGAACGACGGAAACGCCTGAGGCACCCTGTTGAAGTAGCTGCGAGCATCCACTGCGGAGTTCCGAATGTACTCAAACACGCTGCCGTGTAATTGGTTTGTTCCAGATTTCGTGATCACGTTGATGACGGCACCTGAGTTACGGCCAATATCCGCACTGTAGTTGCTTGTCTGGATCCTGAATTCACGTACCGCATCGACACCGGGACGCAAGACGAGAGACAGTGTGAGGCGTTCGTTGTCATCGGTACCATCGATAAGGTAGTTGTTGTCACCTTCTCGATTACCGTTTGCGAAGATTTCTGAACCTGCGCGCTTATCGTCCGGCCGGCCCCCACCCTGAATAGTGCCGGTCGCCGATGTTCCGACACCCGTAACGCCTGGGCTTAGTGTCGCCAATTGCACAAAATTCCGGCCGTTAAGCGGAAGCTGATTGACCAACCTCTCGCCGACCACTGTGCCGACCGATGAGGTCTCAGTTTCCAACAACGGTGGGTGACCCGTAACTTCGATGGTTTCCGTCTGTTGACCGATCGTAAGGGACAAGTTCAAGCGCGATTGCTGGCCGACCTGAAGGGCCACACCCGTCTGCACCAGCTTGCTGAAACCAGGTGCTTCAACAGTGATCGTGTAATTGCCAGGGGCTAATTGACCGATGCTATATTCGCCGTTTTTCTCACTGACGCCACGGTGTTCAACATTGGTATCGACGTTGTTCGCGATGACCTGAGCACCTGCGATGACAGCCCCCGAAGGATCCTGAACGCTGCCGAGCAACGTGGCCGTAGTGGATTGAGCTGCGCACTTCACTATCGGCACAAACATGGAAATGACCATCACTGCCGCCACTGAAAGTCTCTTCATCAAATTAAGTCTCCCGTATCCAGCCGCGGCTAGAATCTCTTGGAACTCGGTTCGCGGACAACTCTATAGTGCAGAATAGAAAATGCGCAATCCTTTTATCGCATTTAATTTCATATTTCATTCCATATTTCAATTGTTCTTCAAAAGTGTTAATAAGATACGCGGAAGTTGAAATCGGCTACTATCGAAAGGTATGTTTTGAAGGGACCTTCTCCATGTTGAAAACCAAGGCCGTCGCTAAAGCAAAAATAGACAAGTCTGCATTGCCTCCAGCACGGGACAAATACTTCTCCCGAGCAGTCAGTAAGGCTCTCGAAACGCTTGAGTTTCTTCGATCTGAATCAAGTTTCCTGCAAATGAACGAAATTGCTGAGCGGCTTCGGCTGTCAAAAACCTCCACCTTCCGGATGCTGCGAACACTCGAAACGCTAGGGTATGTGTCCTGTGACGGGCGCGGGCGATACATGCTTTCTCCAGGCATTCACTCTGTGACCCCGGCACAGTGGGTCGGAAGACTTGTAAGCGTAGCTACTCCACACCTTCATGCTCTTACTCTGGAATTTTCAGAGACAGCTAGCCTGGCTGCATTATTCGACAACCGTGTTGAGGTTGTAGCCGTTATAGAGAGCCCGCACGTTATTCGGATGAGCAATGTGCTTGGCAGCATCTTGCCGCCCAACGCAAGTTCGCTGGGAAAGGTGATTGCAGCCTTTCAGCCTGAACTGCAGCGTGAAAAACTTTTGCGCTGTTTCAAAATTTACCGCTTCACCGAGCATACAATTATCGACCAGCGAGATTTGAATCTGGAGTATGACCACGTCCGGGCCCAGGGTTTTGCGATCGATCGAGAAGAATGCACCTTGGATGGTGTGTGTTTCTCTGTTCCAGTCTTCGATGGCGCTGGACATGTTTCAGCCGCAATGAGCATGTCCATCCCAAAGACCAGAGTTCGCGACGTCGAACACGAAACGCTTGTTATTGAGGCACTTCGTGCGGCTACGACTAGCCTCTCAGTCGAGTTAAGCCGACCCTAAAACAGGGCCCTGGCAGCCAGGCGATCAGCTTTCAGCCCTTGAATCTCACCCCTGGTGTCGGCGATCTGCGGCTACATTCATCAAATCCGCACTAAACGCCGCATTGCGATGCGGACTGAGTGTGGCTTGGACAAACAGTAAGAACGCGGAGCACGATGGATCACGTGCGGGATTAGTTCTCGCATTCATCAGAAAGACATATACACGAATACCCTTGCAAATACGGAACCGCAATTCACTTTTTACGCATATTTTTACTTTTGTCTTGACGCCCGCCAACTCCGGCATATACATTCCGGCTGTCGCGAACATCCAGGTTCTGATTCACGAGAGGACGTCTAAGGCCCCATGTCACGAATATCCCAACTTTCTACTTTTATTGTTCTTTCATCATGCCTGGTACCTTCCCTGCTGGCGCAAACTCCTCTAGCGGAGCGCATCGGACACACAGACCCCAGCAAATATAAGCTCAGCCGCTCCCATGACAGCGCTGGAGATATGGCCTGCATGCTGCTCGTGCCCCCGACGGCGCTCGATATCAATCTCAACTTCATGCACCGCTGCCAGATAATGCCTGGTGGTGGAGTCGGGCACCACTTCCACAACTCCACCGAAGAGATGTTCATCGTCTTCGACGGCCAGGCGGAATTCACGATCGACGGCCGCACCTCTGTGTTGAAGGGCACAGTAGGAGCGCCAGTACGCATGGGTCATTCTCACGCTATCTACAATCCTTCTGACAAACCTGTCGAATTCATGAATATCAATATCGCGGCCATCAAAGGACACTACGACGCATTCAATCTCGAAGATGCTCGCGTTGGCGTACCCAAGGATCCGATCCCAACATTCATGACGATGAAATTGGATAGGGCTACCCTTAAACCGATTGCCAACTATCACGGAGGCTTGGGTACTGTGCAGTATCGTCGTGCTCTCGATTCAGATGTATTCCTTACCAACTGGGCGTATGTGGATCACCTCTTGATTCCGGCCGGTGCGTCCGATGGATTGCACCGTCATCAAGGAGTTGAAGAAATTTACTATGTGCTCAATGGCGAAGGGGAGGTTCGTGTAGGGACCGAAACTGCCCGAATTCATAAAGGCGATGCCGTGCCTGTCCGCTTCAATGAGCCACACTCCTTCACAAGTGACAAGGGAGATCTGGAGTTGATGATTGTCGGTGTTTCCGCACAGAAAAACGCTCTGGACACCGAATTGGTCGCGGTCGTACGAGGGCGTTAGGAATATTGCGATGAGTGCTGTAAAAAGTTCTCATCGCAGAATTTTCTTGTCGAGTAGCAATCACTTCTCACGCTGGAATGACCGGCCTTCGCCAGAAGAATTCGCCATGACTAAAAGATGGGGTGGCATCATGATCAAAGTATTGTCGCAATTCGTAATCCTGCTCCCTTTGTTCGGCGCGACCACCTCGCAGGCTCAACAGGCTCCAATTGCTGAGCGAATCGCCCACACGAATCCGGCAAAATTTCACCACATGGCATCCGTGCATAACGGCGCAGGCCCAATGGACTACATGCAGTTCTATGGACCGCGCGACACGAATGCGGCCAAGTTCAATCTTGGTACGAACCTCTTCTTTCTTCATCGTGGAGTCCTCCCTCCGGGAGGAGGCATCGGAGCGCACTTCCATAACCAGTGCGAAGAGATGTTCGTTATCCTCGATGGCGAATCTCAATTCACAATTGATAGCCGCACCTCATTGCTGAAAGGCCCTGCCGGTGCGCCTGCGCGCATTGGCCATTCACACGCAATCTATAACTCGTCGGATAAGCCCGTCCAGTGGATGAACATCAACGTCGGCCTGAAAAAAGATTTTTATGATGCGTTCAATCTCGACGATTCACGTGTCGGCGCTCCTCTGGACGCAATTCCCACCTTCATCGCAATGCATCTCGATCGCTCACTTCTAAAGCCAGTTGAGCACTTCAGAGGTGGTACCGGGACCGCTCAATATCGGCGCGCGCTTGATCCAAGCGTTTTCTACACCTCATGGTCCTATGTCGATCATCTTCTCCTGCCCCCGGGGGCTTCGCTAGGGCCTGAGACCCAGGCCAATATGAGCGAGGTCTATTATGTGCTCAATGGTGAGGGTACCGTTGCCCTTGGAACCGAAACATCGCCAATCCATACCGGCGATGCTATACCTGTAGCACTGGATGAGAAGCACGCTTTCACAAACTCCAGTAACGCACCACTTGAATTCATGATCATTGGTATTGCTCGTGACGTTGATGCCAAGAACGCCTATATGATTTCACCCCTGGGTACTACCGGAGTTGTAAGGGCTCCGCGTTAGACGACGCGTACACCCTAAGTAAAACGAATAATGAATCGAGGAGAATAGAGTGCCTAAAGTAATTGACACACATGCTCACCTAGGCGAGTGCTGCGTTTTCGGGTTGTTCAGCACTGTAGAAGAAATGCTTCGGCGGCAGGAAGAATGTGGCGTGGACGCAACGATTGTCCAGCCTTATCCCGGCGCCAAAGACTATGTCCAACGGCACGACGAGATCGCCGAGTTGTGTGCAAAATATCCTGGTCGCTTCTTCGGATTGGCCAGTCTTAGTCCGCATCGCGACCATGACAACTATCAGCACGAAGTTGAGCGCTGCGTGAAGGATTTAAAATTTGTTGGTGTAAAGCTTCATACAATCGGACACGGCGTGAACCCCCTCTCAGAAGACGGCGACCTGGTCTTCGCCACCGCCCATAGGCTTGGTATTCCGGCCATGGTTCATACCGGCGCGGGAATTCCCTTCTCATTGCCTGCCCTCTGCATCCCTGCAGCTAACAAGTACCCGGATCTGAAGATTGTCCTCGCTCACGCCGGCGGTGGAATAGTCTCCGCTGAAGCCCAGGTTGCAGCTTCGATCTGCCGGAATCTCTATCTTGAAACATCGTGGTGCCTCGGCGAAGATATCCGCTGGATGATCTCGACTATCGGCCCTGACCGTGTGATGATGGGTGCCGACCTGCCAAGCAACGTTCCAGTGGAATTTGCGAAGTATCGTGCTCTTGATCTGGAGCCCGAAGTGTATGACAGGGTCATGGGTACCACCGCAGTGGAAGTATTCAATCTGACTTGGTGAGGTAACAATGTTTATTTTGTACGTCGATATGAGCGTGAAGCCGGGCTCGGAGCAGCTTCTGGAACAGACCTTCAAAACTGTGTTTATAACTGCTATTTCAAACCAGGAAGGCTTTGCGAGTGCAGGTCTAATGCGGTCCGACACGACTGCTGGTGACTATCGTCTTGTACTCAAGTTCGAAAATCAGAGTTTGCAACAAAACTGGGTAGCCACGCCGCTGCATCAGGAGGTGTGGCCGCAAATCGAGTCTCATTGCGCCAGTTATTCCGTCCAAACCTACCTCTCGGTCTAGAATGCTGGTTCTCTCGAACTACAAATAGCGCAACACATAATCGCACTAATGATATTTAGCGATGGCTCTTCAAGTGGAGGAGCCATCGCTAAATGCCAAATGTGAGGACACATGCAGCGAGTTGTCCCCCAGTACGTCGAGCGTTCCGTTCCGGTTCCACTCACAAGCCGCGTGCCTTGGCACAAAAGCACGTTTCCAACCTATGCCGGCATCTTCCTATGGGTTGGCTTCTATCTCAAGATCGCCGAACACACACTTCAATTTGCCAGCGTTGGTGTTTGCCTCTTGGCCCTCTTGCTCGCGGGACTACTTTGCTTCGGTCTCTATTACTACGTGCCGGCCATGTTGGGAATGAAAACGGGCCACCCTTTATATGTCGTGGGAACCTCGACTTTCGGAACAACCGGCGGTTATTTGATCCCAGGACTCATGATGGGCTTCCTGCAAATAGGTTGGGTTGCCGTAATTGGGGCCGTCTCTGCAAATTTCATCATGAAGGGTTTAAACCAGACATCGAAGACCCTTTTCTGCGCCCTCGTTATCGTGTGGATTTACAGCCTGGGCTGGGTAGCCATCAAGGGAATTCACTACGTAGGCCGAGTGGCCAAATATCTTAATTGGGTTCCGCTGATCATGATCCTTATCGTCTTCTGGGCGAATAAGGGAGGTATTTCCAGCTATCATCCGGCACACCCCGACCCAACTATCGGCTTTCTCAGCGTCCTCACAATAGTCATCGGCTACTTCGCAACAGCTGGGGCCGCAGGCGCGGACTTCGGCATGAACAATGCCAGCAAACGCGATGTAGTTCTTGGTGGACTTTGCGGCATTGTAGGCGGCGCACTGATCGCAGGCGGTCTCCCAATCCTTTCGGTAGCAGGTTATATAGGACGCGGGGCTGGCGGCCAGAACTACGATTTCTCCGCCACCATCTCCAGCGTGGGTGCTCTGGCACCCCTGATGTTCTTTCTTTTTGCCGCAGCCTCGCTGGTTCCTACCTGCTTCTCTTCGTTTATCGCGGCAAACAGCTTCAGCACGATGCTCCCGCAAATTCCAAGGACCATCGCTACATTCGCCGCTCTTACGATCAGCATACTTCTCGCAGTCACCGGCATAGCCGATAACCTCGTAGGGTTCTTTGGCTTAGTCGGCGCATCCTTTGGCCCTATCTGCGGAGCGATGGCTGCGGATTACATCCTCGCAGGAAAGCGCTGGTCCGGACCAAGAGTTGGGATCAACTGGGCGGGTTGTATTGCATGGATTGTAGGCTTCCTGGTTGGCATACCCGAGCACATTCCTGGACTACCCGCAGCATGGATTAAAGCTGACAATCCGTCCGGCTTATATTCTCTCGTGGTAGGTTTCCTTGTTTATCTCCTCTTGGCGAAAGCGGGCCTCCGTCCGCCCGTGGCCGAGCAACCAGCCCCTGCTGTTTAGATCTGGCACCTCTTATTTGCA
>JBDTDX010000017.1:0-6172 GCA_039922815.1 Granulicella sp. | reverse complement strand
CCGCCGTCCACTGGTTCAACGTCTGATGCACGGTCACCGTAGCCCCCACCACCGGATTCCCCACACCATCCGTGACGGTAAACGTCATCGGCAGCAGCGTCTCGGTTGCGGCAACCGCCTGCCCGGCTCCTCCCGCAATTGCAACGACAAACTCCGATGGATCGACACCGCTCACCACAAAGCTCCCGCAGATCGACCCCCACGCACACGCCGACCCCGTCACCTGCGCTCCGGCCGTCAGCGGCCCGGCGGTCACCGTCGCCTGTGCCCCGCCCAGCAGATCTGTAAGGTTTTGCAGCCCCGACAACACCATCCCAACCCCCGACACCCCCCACGACACGGGCGTCAGCAAAGCTGGCAACCCCTGCTGAAGAGCCCAGGCCTGCACCCCCCAACTCGCCGTCGCTCCCGCTGCCAGATACGTCGCCGCCGGCGTCACCGTCATCAGCCGGATCAACGCCACTCCCTGGAACGAATCCGTCTGCGTCGCCCCAAGTGCCGCCGCCTGCAACGTCACCGCGCCCATCGACAACGGCGTTACGCCAATCGACGCCAGCCCGTTCGCATCCGTCGTCACCGTACAGGTCGAGCCGCCGCACGCGCTCCACGCCACCGTTCCGCTCGTCGTCGTAAACACGACCGGTACGCCAACCAGCGGTGTCACGCCGTCGATATCAATAGCTTCCACCACAAACGGCGTCACCGCAGCCAGCCCCACCGGCAGGCTACCCGACGGCCCGGATACCAGTGCCAGCACATAAGGCAGCGCTGTGTAGACATACTGCAACGCCCCCGTCATCACCGTGCTTCCCCCCGTCGAAGCGTCCATCACCGCCACGTCCACCGCCACCGTCGTTCCCGGCAGCACACTCTTCAGATACGGCACCGTCACCACGATCGCCGTAGACGTCCAGCTCGAAACCTTCGCCGCAACCCCACCCACGGTCACCGTATTGCCCGGACGAAAGCCCATCCCCGTAATCGTCACCTGCGTGCCACCGTTTACCACCGCAGGCGCCACCGTATCCGCATACAGAATCCGCGCCTGGTAGTTGTAGTCCGGACGCCCGTCTCCGCGCTCCTCCGCAATCGCAATCCTCAGCGTGTCCACCGACGAGCTCTGCACCGCCACCGACGTCATCCCGACCGCCACCCCATTGAACGCCGCCGGCGCAGATACATCCGGAAGCGAGCCAAACGCATCCGCTCCGGCCCACACTCCGATCACTGGCCGAGCCTTGTTCGCCGTCGCCACGCCCTGCTCGTCGAGCGCCGTCACCTCCACCGTAAAACTCCGCGCAGCCTTCACCGGCAGTGCCGTCCACGCCGTATGCCCGAAGTACCACTGGCTCGTATTCACCCCGCACAGCAGCCCGGTCCACCACCCGCCCACCGCCGGAGCAGCCGCCGCCCGCTCCGTTCCATCCGATCCCGTCGCACACGTGCTCGCTGCACTACTATTGGCAATTTCGTAGTAGCCGTAGGAGCCATACCATCCCGGCTGGGCGTAGTTGATGCGCCACGTCATCGGGCTTCCGGACGGCTGCACCGTCGAGTTCTGATATGGCCCAATCGCATACTCCCCCACATACAACGGGTTGATAGCCTCCGTACGAAAATAGAGGTCGTTCGCAGCCTGACCCGGCAGGACCGGAACCCATTGAAAATGCACGAATCCCGGCGCTCCAATCCGTGCATAGTCATACCCGACATAGGACGCCGTGCCCTGCGTGCCCGCAAACCCTGTCGGCGCCGGTGCCACCGGACTGCCCGACTGCTGCCGCATCTGAATGCCACTCACCGTCGATACATCGTCGAAGCTGTCCACCACCTGTCGAGGGATCGGGGCTCGTCGTATCACCACGTTCATCCCCGCCATCCCCTCCTGCGTCGGAAAGGAAAGCACCGCTTCCACCATAGACGCCTGCGTCAAGCTCAAGATCTTTCCCGCCATCGGAGCTGCCGTCACCGGGTAGAGCTGCGTGATCGAAGCCACGTCATCATCCCTGAGCGTGAACGGCTGCGGCAAACACTGATACGTGTACAGCCCGCACACAATATCGATCGGGTGCATGATCGGCCAGTGCTGTATTTGTGCGTACGTCGGTTGCGGCGTCCCCGTAAACGCGTTGTCGTTCAACTGCGACCAGCCCAGCCCCAGCACCCGTCCAAACGCCCGCTCCAACTGGTACTGCATCTGGAGCTGCTGCTCCGCTGCCGGCCCCGTGCACCGTCCATTCAAAATGAGCAACGCATGCCGGATCGTCCCCGCCGAAGCCATCAGGTCTACACTCTCGGTCACTGCATTCTGGCGACAGCCGCTCGGATCGCTCGCCCCGCTTCCCAGCAACAGGTCTGTCACCGACCCATCCCGGTCGTAGATCACCGCAATCTGTTTCGCTGCATAGTTTGTACTGGACACATCCGCCGGAAACACCAGCCCACTCGTTCCCGGCGCACCCTGCTGGAGGTAGACATTTGCGCTACTCACTTGCTCATCCAGCGTCCCACCTTGTTGCAGCACCATCCGCGCTGTCGGCACATTCCACACACTCGCCGCAGCCGCCACCATCGCGTCCGCCGCCGCATGATTCACGCTCGTACTCAAGTCCCCGGGGTCAGTGAAATAGAGCGGCTGATCCGTATACCAGATCACGTTCTGCCCGGCTGTCGTAAAGAAAGGCGGCCCCGTCACCCAGCGCGGCGTAGCCCCCCTGGCGACACCGCCCCCCACGAGAATCAGCAATCCCGCACAAAGCACCGCCAGCCCGTAGCGCCGCATCTCGTTACTGCGCGGCATTCGTCTGCCGGGTCTCCCAGGCCCCAAGCATCGCCAGCACGCCCTGTAGCGGCGCACTCTCCGTCAGCGCGGCTGCGCCCGCAGGATCAGCCACAAACTCCTCCGGCCCCTTGATGAAATTGGTCCGCGCCGCCGATGGTGACGCCGGATTCTTCCGCGTCACCATCGGCCTGTGCTCGCGACCGACATACACCGTCTCTGAGGCTGCGACCGGCTCCGCACCAAGCCTGCCGCCATTCGCAGCCGACCGTAACAGCCGCGTCTGCACCCAGCGCAGGTCCACCGCCTGCTCTCCCTGCCCCACAAAATCATCCGAGGGACCCGGTGCTGCCGCCGCACCCGTAATCGGAATCACACCATCCTGCCCGCCCACCGGCGAACTCAACCCCGAAGCCCCCGGCGCATGCAGCAGCATCAACAAACGCTGCCCCACGCGATACCGCTCCGACCCTACCGCCCACAATCCCGTCCATTCGCGCAGCTCGTACGTCGCCCCCGCCACACATCCGCGGATAGCCTCCTCCACGTGGAACTTCACATCCACAAAACCCGATCCGCTCCCCGCATCCTCCTGCCGCTTGACCGACAGCACCTGCCCGGCAAAGATCACTCCTGCCTCGGCGGACATCTGTTTCAATTCGTCTTCAAGGGTGCTCTGCGGCCCCACAACCGCTTGGAGCACCGTCACCGGAGCCCGCAGATTCGACTCCGCCGCCCCACTCCGCACCTGCGCGCCCGCCCCGCACGCAGTCCCCGCAATCCCCAGCAAACCGAAGAAGAGATTCTTCCATTGCAACGCCATATCCGCCCTCCAGCTTCCCTTTCCTTTTCGTCGGAAACGGTACTGAAGTGCGAAAGTGTCTCATCTTGCTACAGCCCTAAATCTCCGGATAAAAATCGAAAAACGCATCGATACTCAACCGAAGCTGCGTCTCGATCTGCTCCCGCGACCCTTCGAGCACATGCATCGTCACACGCGCCTCGTTGCCGTTCTGCAACGCCACCGGAGCCTCGCCCACGCTCTTGATCTCATCCGCAGGTAAAAGCCGCATCCCATACACCAACGTCAAATTAGCCATACCTTCAATTCTTGCACCAATCCGCGCCCGGGTGCGTCCTCACGCACGAGAGCGGGAACCAACCAGAGGGGGCCGACGCATCGAGCGTCGGCCCTCCTCCAGCAACGCAACCGCAGCTAAGCGACCCCGGCAAACCGAAGAATATCGATGATCCCAAAGTCCTTTCCATGATGGGACTTGTCCACCGTCGGCAGGAACGGTCTCCAATCCGGCTCCTGGTTCAGGTAAGAAAGCTTGTCGCCTTCCATCACCCCAATCATCACCTCCGTCACAATCCGCGCAGCCACAGGGCCAAGCGTCTCCCCATTCTGCATAAGGCCCGCCTCGCGCAGAATGTAGAACCACAGTGGCGTCCGGTTCTGCAGGCCAAACGGTTTCAGCATGTCCAGGTCGTCCTCCGACAACACCGGCAGTTGCATCGCCTTCGCCACCCTCTGTCCCGAAGGCAGTGAGAACGTCAACGCCCGCAGAAGATTTCTCTGCGCCAACGACTGCGGATTCTTCGTCGGATCCGGATGCGCCACCACCGATCCCGGCAGCGTAAACAGCGGCGTCGAAAGCAACGCATCGATCTTCTTGTTGTTCTTCACCTTGCCATCGTTGAAGTCGAAGAACGTCGGCCAGTCGATGTACCTCCGTGGAGCACGGGCCGACCCCGACAGATCGTTCGGGTCCTTCGGATCGCCCTCACCTGCTGGGTTAAAGATGAACGCAGCAAACGGCTGCCCCTTGTCTCCGGCAAAGTTCGCCAGATACGAAGGCCGCACCTGGCTATGCCCAAAGCGATAGCACGCAACCGAAAACTCCACCGGAATGAACGGATCGTTCTTCCAGTGATAGAACTTCCGCCCATTCGCCAGCACATCGTCCACCACCGCCTGCCCGCACGTCAGCGGCAGGAAGAAGTGAAGAATCATCCACTGATAGTGCCAGCGGACGATTCGCTGCGCCTCGTTGAAGCTCTCATTGAAGCTCTTGATCTTCAACTCGCTCCGCACATAGTCGACTACCGCGTTATGAAACTGGAGAAACGCCACATGTAGCTGCGAAAGGATCATGTTCTCGTCGTTGCGCGGATCACCCAGCAGCGCCGTCATCTGGCTGTTCCGCGGCAGGTCGAACTTGCCCGGCGTTCCGTTCCCTTCGACCAGCAGCTTGATGCCCCAGCCATGTACCTGGTCGTACAGGTGTGGGCTTGCCACCGGCCCGGCACCATACAGGTTGTCCAACCCAAAAGTCGGCGTCCTGTAGTTCGAGATCATCTCCGGATCGGTCTGCCGCTCCAGACTCGAGGTCGGATCGAAGGTCATGTCGTGGTCGAGAAACTGTCCCAGGAACGTCATCCCCGCTGACAGGTGAGGATTGTTCGGGTTATTCACCGACAACGTCGGATCGGTGATCAGGTTCATCGGGCCAGCCGCCATATTGTCCTTGGCGTCCATAATGCCGCCCGGCTTGCCCACGTGGAGCAGAGCCTCCCGTATCTGGGGTGTATCCGTCGCAAACGCCGGAAGCGTTCCAAACAGACGGCCAAATCGGCCAGAATCGTAATAGGTCGAAGAATACGGAACAATATCCGCCGGATAGGTCCCATGCCCGCACATCGCTTTTGCCATTTGTTTCCTCCTTGGACAGCACGGAAGAATCGCCCGGGACTATCCAACCTGTCAAATGAATTTCCGAACCCCTAATAAGCTGCGGAGGCCTCGTCAACCCGTGCTAAAAACCCTCAGCACAGGGCAATCAAGACCTCCCCAACCCTCGCAATGAATCCTTTTCCTCCGCCGCGCATTTACACTAAGAAAGCCCATATGCCCGACATCACAACACGCGACACCGTTATCCTCGGCTCCGGCTGCTCCGGACTCACCGCCGCCATCTACGCCGCCCGCGCCAACCTCAAGCCGCTCGTGCTTGAAGGCCACGAGCCCGGCGGTCAGCTCTCCATCACCACGCTGGTTGAGAACTTCCCCGGCTGGCCCGAGGGCATCCAGGGCCCCGAACTCATCGAGAACATGAAGAAGCAGGCCACCCGCTTCGGTGCCGAGCTCAAAATGGCTCACCTCACCTCCATCGACCTGAGCAAGCACCCCTACCAGCTCACCGTCGGCAAGGAAACAATCCACACACGCACCCTCATCATCGCGTCCGGAGCGTCGGCCCGCTGGCTCAATCTCCCCTCCGAGCAGGCCCTCATCGGCCACGGCGTCACCTCCTGCGCCACCTGCGACGGCTTCTTCGCCCGCGGCAAGGAGATCGCCGTCATCGGCGGCGGCGACACCGCCATGGAAGA
>JBDTDX010000016.1:0-8457 GCA_039922815.1 Granulicella sp. | reverse complement strand
CCTCTGCTCCAACCGGGTCGCGAGACCATGGAAGTTCGAGGCTCCGTTGTTAGCCGAGGTGAGGATACCGTGCTGGAAGCGTGTCCAGGGGCGTCCGAGGTTGAGAGCGGTGGGGCCGATGCCCGAGAAGACATCCTCGTTCCAGTCGAAGCGTTTGGAGAGTTTGTGGGTTGAGCTGCCGGTATAGGCCAGTTCGAACAACAGGTTGTGACCCAGGTCCTGCTGGAAACTCATGTTCCACTCATAGGTGTAGGGTGTGCGATTGCCGGCGAAGACCGAGAATGGCGGAGGCGAAAGCACGGGGTTTGAGGGGAAGAGCGTGTCCTGAGGACCAGAAGTCGTCAGGTTGTTCTGGATGTAAAACGGCGGGATAGCCCTGGTAAACTGAAGCTCGTTCAGGTTGGTGTTATCGAAGAAGATGCCAAATCCGCCCCGAACGGTGGCGGTCTGCGAGAACTGGTACGCAAGACCAAGGCGGGGGCCGAAGTTGTTCCTGTCTGGCTGTATGATTCCAGGGCCGAAGACTCCGGGGGTCAGGTTAAGGCTGGGCAGAACAATCGCCGGGATATTCTTCGGGATCTTATTGAAGCCAATCAAACCGGTCTTAGGATCAAGGCTGCCTTCCAGGCCATCTTTTTCGACGAAGGGCGAGACATACTCCCACCGGATACCTACGTTCGCGGTCAGGCGGGGAGCAATCTGCCAGATATCGTTGATGAATACGCCGATGGTCTGATCCGTGTAGTGTCCGAGGCTGGAACCGAACTCGCCTGAGGCGCGGACGTAGGGAGCGCCCGCAGTGACAAAGTCATTGATGGAGTTGAAGGTGATATTTCCACGAGCACCATTGTCTGCAAGCGCGATGACCGGACGGTACTGGTACTGGACGCCGGTACGAATCGTGTGACGACCGATGACGTCGCTCAGGACTTCGGAAACACCGTAATTGGTCTCCGTAGTTCCTTGTGACAGACCGCCTTCACCAATGCCTGAGAATGCATTGCAATTCGCGGCAAGGACGTTAACGCTGTACCCGGAGGCCGAAGCAAGTTTGACTGGGTCAGCCGGGCAAAGAACCTGCGGACCCGTTGGGTAGGGATTACCGCCGGCAGCAAGCTTAGCCGGATCGGAAGTGTACACCTGATTCTGCTGATAGGTGACGGCGGGTCTTCCAAACTCGGAAGACTGAGCACCACCCTGGAGGTTGATAAGGCCAGCCAGCGCAACCCAGTTCGTGTTGCCGGAGCCGAAGTTCACGGGCTGAATGTAGCCAATCGCACGCTGCAGACCAATACGGAACTCATTGACGAGGGTTGGGGTGATCAGGTAGGTGTCGCCGATGGCAAGATTTTGCGCAGTCGCGGGGTAGCTGGTGGCGCTGTTGACGGATGGGCTCAACTGACTCGCATCGTACTTGATGTAGCGCTCGAAGAGGGTGTGCTTGGACGAGAGAACCTGGTCGGCACGGCCAGTGTACTCATCATAGTTATCGACGAACTTCTTGACCACGGTATAGTCGACGCCGTTCGAGCAGCCGGCGCAGTTGGAGGTGGACTGCACGGTGGGGATCGTCGGGATGAGGGCAATCGCAAGAGGCGCTGTCGCACCGGTAAGCTGACTCGCGAGCGGGTAGTTTCCGGTGTAGGTGCGTGCCTGGGCAGTGCGCAGACCTTCGAAACCGAAGAAGCCGAAGACGCGATTCTTGATGATCGGGCCACCGACGGTAGCGCCATACTGATTGCGGTGATACACCGGCTTCTTCGGGTTGGATGCGTAGGTCGAGGTGTAGAGGCGCGCATCGAGAATCTGGCTGCGCGTATAGATATAAGCGCTGCCGTGGATCTGGTTGGTTCCGGACTTGGTCACCATCGAGACGACCGACTGGCCCTGGCCGAACTCGGTCGAGAAGCCGTTGCGCAGAATGTTAAACTCCTGGATGGTATCCAGGTTCGGCTGGAAGGCGAGGGTGTTGAAACGCAGGTTACGCGCATACACACCGTCGATCACGTAGTTGGTCGATGTGGGACGTCCGCCGTCTACCGTGATGTAGTTTTGACGACTGCCGGTCTGGCCGGCGGGGCTGCCCTGGGTCGACTGCGGGGGAGATACGCCGGCAGAGAGGGTTGCGAGCTGGAGAACGCCGCGGCCGTTGAGGGGAAGATCGTTAACCTGCTTCTGGTCGATAACCTGGCCAATGGTGGCATCAGCGGTCTGGAGCTGTGGGGATTCGGTGGAGACTTGAACCTCTTCGTTGGACGAACCGATCTGGAGCGTTACGGACTCGCTCTGGATCTTGCCGACCAGGAGGTCGAAGGGGGCAACGGTTGAGGCCTTGAAGCCGTCCTTCTCCACGCGCATACGGTAGTTGGCCGGCTGGAGATTGGTCAGCGAGTAATCGCCGCCGCCGCCGGTAGTCACGGTGCGCTCTGCGTTGGTCTGTGTATTGATGAGGCGAACGGTGGCACCTGGGATGACGGCGCCGGTCGCGTCCGTGATCGTTCCGACAAGGCCTGACTGCGAGGTGCCTTGACCGAGTGCGGGAATACTGAATGCCACAAATGCAACCAATATGGCCAATACCGTTACGGACAGCATCCTCGTAAGAAGATTCTTTTTTGCGGCAGGCGCAACGCACAAGGAATGTGCTGCGGTCGCCCGGCAACCTATCTGAAGTTCATGCATCATGGTGAAACCTCCTGAAGCTGTTTCTGAAGCTAATTTCATCATTGAATTCGCTCAGGCCTTACCTCTCTCGCAAAAGCGCCTTCTGGTAACAGGCGGTTCGCGAGGGATTTGGCTATCTGGACGATACCCAGACGGCCAATATGAGACGTTTCAATTTCATTGGCCATAGTAGTGAGCTACTACAGCGACTGTCAATCAATTTCATCGTTCAAAATCCTAGAAAACCGCTTCAATACTGCCGCGAGCCCTTGTAGATAACCGTTTGCGCCTCTCGTGCGGGTACCGGGCCGAGACCTTTCGCGAGCAACCCGGCCAATATCTTAATGGATCATCGCAATTCCGAAGGAGTAGAGAGTATTTTCGTGATCGGTGAAGAACGCATGGCCATCGCCGATAGAAACACCTGAGAAGCGCGCGTACGTTGGCACCGCATCCTTGCTTGCATAGATCTCCGCGCCCGTCGCTGCATCCAGAACATACAACTGCGCGTGAGTCGTCGCGTTCCCGCTGGAGAGAGCAACCACCACGCCGTTTGCGAAGCGGGGCGGTGCAGGGTTGACCATGTCGTGGGAGATCCAGGCCGGTGTCAGCACCGGCTTGCCATCGCCGTCCTCAACGCGAAAGGCGACGATGCCACCGTGAGTTGTGGCGCCATTCATCTTCGCGGCGCTGTCCTTGGTGGTGATGGCGCCGGAGAGGGAAGCAAAGACCCAGACCGAGCCATCCTTACCCTCAGCGGTGGCGAAGCCATCCCATACGTGCTTCTCCTTGCCTTTGAAGTAGCTGGCCGTCGTCGACAGAGGAGTATGGTGATCGGCGCCACCGAGCGATGCCGCATCGAGCAGAACGAAGCTGCCGTCCCTGCCGGGGGCGATCACAAGCTCGCGCCCCTTGTCGGTGAACGTCACGGGGGAGACGTGTTCAATATTGCTCGCGCCGCCGGCCGGCGTATACCAATCCTTGACCTTCATGTCCTTGTCGAGCGCGACCACGCTGTTCGCGTGGACTTCTCCCGTGGAGGTGCCCGCGCCAGTGACGACAAAAGCTGTTCCGTCCGCAGCGATCGACGGCAGGCCGAGCGTACGGACCTTCGATGTCCCATACGAGTGGACGGGATCAGAGGAGTTGTCGAGGTCAATGGCATACACGCCGTTCGGCACGCTGCCGCACCCGCGCCCGACCGCCGTATAGATCGTCTTGCCTACCATGTTCAGGCCAAAGGCAGATGCATTCGCCCCCGACAGGAACTTGGTGGAGGGCGCAAAATCAGCGCCCGTCGTAAGCACCTGCTCATGCAGTGCACCATCGCTGGTGAGAACGTAGATGCCCTTGAGGCCGAAACCTCCGCCACCGGCGGGCACGCCGAGTCGGCGCTCGCTTGGCGCCAACGGACCCGCCTGTACGGGTCTTGCCGGTCTGGGGGCTCCGGCAGCAGGGCGCGCGCTAAAATTGATCACTACCGGAGGCTCCATCGTCAGGCCCAGGCTGGAGGTTGCGCATCCGGCAGGTGCGGCTGCACCGGTGTCGAACTTCTTCGTCCAGATCATCGATCCCAGCTCGGAGTCCACCGCATAGAGCGTATTGGACGAGCTGCCAAAGACGATGTCCTTGAAGCCCTGCGCATTGATCAGGCGAGGCGCGAGCAGTGGTTCTGAAAACGACTGCGGCTCCCTTGAGCCTTCCCCGAGTTTGATCTTCCACAGGAACTTGAACTGGGCAATGCTGTCGGGCGAGATCTCGCGCTCCGCCGTTTGCTGGCCGGTCTGTCCGGGGTCGTTGCCGACCATTGCCCAGTTCCCGGCCGGAGCGCGCTGCGCAATGGCCATACCTGAACTCAGAAATGCTCCTACGCAGCATAGCGCCAGGGACCGCTCTACAAAGTTTTTCATCATCTGCTTCCCTCAATTTCGATCGTTACCTGAACTGCCTAGCTTTTGGAGAGTGGAGCTCTACCCGAGCGGCCACTGCCTGTATCGTGTGCCCGCGCGGCTACTTCAGGCCGTAGCAGTAGATTGTTCCGTCGAAGCTGCCAAAGACAACCTTCTCCCCGACAACGGAAACGCCCGCCTGGTGCAGGAACGATGCGATCTCGTCGCCGCTCGAGTACAGCTCTTTGCCCGTGAGCGCATCGAGCGCATAGAGCTTTGCCGGCTTCGACAGCTTGATACGCTGCTCCGCGCTGAACAGACCGCCTGCCTCATCATTGGCCTGACCGGTAAACTCACCGCCAGCCAGCGTGAACACGACGCCGTTGACGATCACCGGAGGCTCGGCCGTGATCATGTTGCGAGACAGCCAGACCGGATCGAGAACAGGCTTGCCACTCTTGTCGTCCAACTTCATCGCAATGATGCCGCCGTTTGGATTCTCCCCGTAGGTCGTGGGGAACTTGACTGCGGGCTTTCCGCCGATGGGCGCCAGAATCCAGCGCGTACCATCCTTGTCCAGCCACGTCGCCAGACCGCCCCAGGTGCCTTCGGTCTGGAAGTTCACATCCGCATTCGAGAAGAGGGGGGAGCGATAGAGCGGTTCATCATGATTGGGGCCGCCCATCGACCTGGTGTCGACCAGGAAGTAGCGGCCTTCCTTGCCCGAACCCACCATGATCTCCCGTCCCTTGTAAGGGAAGATGACCGGGGTCGTATTCATGTCGAGATCGCGCTTGGTCAGCCACTCGTGGTTGACCGGCGTGTAGTAATCCTTCAGGGTCAGCGTGCCCTTGGCGTAGGTGAATCCCTGGAAGCTCGTCGCCAGCCTGCCGCTCGCGGCATCGTAGGCGCCGTCCGAGGACTCGAAGTAGATGGTTCCATCGGAAGCAACGGATGGACCGGGAGTGCCCCACAAACCAGCCTGCGGCGGAGTCTGGACAGCGACCTTCTTCGTCGTCAAATCAACCGCATACAGCGCGTTTGCATTCCCCGCGCATCCCTGTCCGCTGATCGTATAGATCACATTGTTGACCAGGTTCAAGCCATAGGGCTTGCCGTAGGGTTGCGCCATCACCTGAATCGCAGGCTCTTCCTCGGCTCCCGTGCCAGGGTTGACGATGCGCAGATAGCCGTCGCTCGTCAGCACGTAGAGCCTTCTCGCGCCATTGCCCGCAGGTGTAATCACCGGCGTGGCGGTCTGCGCGTTCGTGCAGATAAAGCCTCGGCCTTCGCCCGGCTCCTGCGGCTTGGCCGACTTCCACGCAAGCTTGGTCTCCCAGATCACCTTGCCGGTGTCGGTATCGAGCGCGGCCAGTTCGTTTGAGGCGCCCACGACGATCGTCTCGCTCTTTACGCCGTCCGCCGTCGTAATTCCATTCACCATCAACGGCTCGCGGAAGGACTGTAGACCCATCGTCTTGATCGGGATCTTCGTCTTCCACAATAGCTTCAGATTTTTCACGTTCTCCGGCGAGAACTTCGAATGTCCCTGCTGCCAGCCGGTGCGGAACTGATCCACACTGCTGGTCGTCCACTCTGCCGGGGCCGACTGTGCCTGTGCGGCATAGGTCGCAACCGACACGCATCCGATACACGCCAGCGCCAGAAGACCGTTCAGTCCTCGCATCATTTTAGGAAACGTATTCAGAGACATCAGGATGACACCCTCACAGGAGCTGCTTGGTTTGCGGCCCGCTAAAGGCCGCAGAGAAACGTCGCGAATTTAACCAGAACCCAATTGCAGCTAAACTTGCCCGCGGATCGGTCATGGCAATTGCATTGGCGCAGCGAGAAATCATGTTTCAAAGCTGTCGATAACAAGACGAGCCTACCAGTTTTTGAGTCGTCTCATTACGCGGTGAATCGTACGTCCCGACTTCGATGACTGTCAAGAAATCTTTTAGCTCTTTCCCTGAACCGATAAAGCCACGCAAGAATCCCGCGGAATACCGCTCCCGAACCGTTGCTTTGGCGAGAGCTTCGCAGAAACAGAAAGGGGCAGGCCGCCATGGCCTGCCCTTCTGTCTTGCTGCAATCAAAACTAACCGATGTCTTCCGACCAGTTTTCGAGATAAGCCTTGAAGTCCGCCATGAACTTGCCCGCATCTGCGCCGTCGACAATCCGATGGTCGAAGCCAAGGGTAAAGCGCTGAATCGAACGGATGGCAATCGAATCTGCGCCGTCCTGATCCGTGATGACCTCGGCCTCTTTGTTCAGACCGCCAATGCCAAGGATCGCGGCCTGCGGCTGGTTGATGATGGGCGTGCCGAACTGCTCGCCGAAGATGCCGGAATTGGTCAGCGTAAACGTGCCGCCCGAGATCTCGTCCGGTGCCAGTTTCTTGTTGCGCGCCCGTGCCGCGACATCGACGATTGCGCGCGCAATGCCCAGAAAGTTTCGCTCCTCCGTCTGCTTGATGACGGGAACGATCAGGCCCCAGTCAAGCGCCACGGCAATGCCGATGTTGATGTTCTTGTTGTAGCGGATCGCATCGCCCTCAATCGAGCCGTTCACAATCGGATGCTTGCGCAACGCATGAATGGCCGCACGCGTGATGAACGGCATGTAGGTCAGCTTCACACCATTGCGCTGCTCATACTTGCTCTTCTCTTTTTCACGCAGCCGAACAATCCGCGTCATGTCCACCTTGAAGACGGTGTGGACGTGCGGGCTCGTTCGCTTGGATTCGACCATGCGCGTTGCGATGATCGAACGCATCTTCGTCATCGGGACCAGTTCGCCGGGCTGCGGTGCGGCAGCCACCGGCTTGGCCGGAGCAGAAGCAGCGGCTGGCGCTGAAGCACTTGGGGCAGCGGCAGCGGGCTTTGTTCCGCCTTCGAGGTGGCCGAGGATGTCGGTCTTCGTAATCCGTCCCGCCGAGCCCGAGCCCGGAACCTGCGTCAGGTCGACGTTGTTGTCCTTGGCAATCTTGCGCACCAGCGGCGACGACTTTGGATGATCGCCAACCGTTGCGGAAGCAGCCGGAGCGATGGCCGGAGCAGCGGCCGCGGGCGTCGCCGAACCAGGAGCCGCCGGTTTTGCAGCAGGAGCGGCAGCCTTGCCCGCGCCTCCACCAATCACGGCAACGACTGTGTTGATCTGGACGGTCGCGCCTTCCTGGACCTTGATCTCCGTCAGCACGCCAGCGGCTGGCGACGGAATCTCCGCGTCCACCTTGTCGGTCGAAATCTCAAAGATCGGCTCATCGCGAGCGACGGTATCGCCCACCTTCTTCAGCCACTTCGTCAGAGTGCCTTCGGTGATCGACTCGCCCATTTGCGGCATCACGACATCGGTTCCCGAACCAGCGGACTCGGATGCGGCGGCAGCAGCTTCGGCCACAGCGGGCGTATCGACCGCAGCCGGTGTTGCCGAATCCGCAGCCGGCGTAGCAGCGGTCTCTTCCTTTGCAGGAGGGGCTGCCGAAGCAGCAACAGGCGCAGCAGCTTTGCCCGCGCTTCCGTCTTCAATCGTGCAGACGACTGTGTTGATCTGCACCGTTGCGCCTTCCTGGATCAAAATCTCGCCGAGCGTTCCGGCTGCGGGCGAAGGAATCTCCGCGTCGACTTTGTCGGTTGAAATCTCGAAGAGCGGCTCGTCGCGGGCGACCGTATCGCCCGGCTTCTTCAACCACTTCGTGAGGGTGCCTTCGGTGATGGACTCGCCCATCTGGGGCATGACTACTTCGGTCGGCATAAGAATTCCTTCCAGACTTTGTTGGCTCGCTTAAGCGCCGCCGCACAGAACAGGCGCAATTGTGGATTATAAAGCGGTTATAGCAACCGGTGCAGCCTGCGCCAGTAGCTCCTCGACCGACCCGACGGCCAGCATCTGCCGCTTGAA
>JBDTDX010000015.1:0-3664 GCA_039922815.1 Granulicella sp. | reverse complement strand
CTGGTCAGGCTTGATGTCGATGGAGTCGATGCCGGTGAGGGAAAGTCCCCAGATGCGGTCGCCGTTGGCGAGGGTGTGGTCGGCACGGACGAGGTTGTTGGTGTACTTCGGCACGCCATTCAGGCCGATGTCGTTGGTGAAGAGATGGAAGACGCTCTGGCGGCCGGAGATGAAGAGCGAGCCGTTGTCGCCGAGGGGGCGGGAGTCCATGCCGCCGACGCCGGCGATGCCGACCTCGGTCATGTGGCGGACGGGGGCGCGGCTGCCGGGCGCGGTGTCGGGGATGGTCGAGATTTCGACGACGGAGGAGAGACGGTCTTCGAAGCGGGCGTCGTGCGCAGCGGTGTGGAGGGTCATGCTCTGGATGGCGGCGTTGTCGATCATGGAGACGAAGCCGCCGGTGGTGTCGGCGAGGGCGAGGTGATTGATGGAATGGATGTCGATGTTGTCGATGACGAAGAGGTTTTCGGAGGGATTGCCGCCGCGAACGAGGAAGTCGTTGCGCTGGTCGCTGTCGGAGACGACTCCGGGCAGAAGCTGGAAGTAGCGTGAAGGATCCTCAAAGGCACCGGCGGCGGTCTCGATAAGATAGCTGGTGATCTTGTGGCTGGTGGGGCTGAGAGGCGGGGAGGTGGCTTCAACCAGAACGGAGCTGGAGGTGACGATGCGCCGCGGTGGCGGCAGGGTGACGCCGAGCGCGTTGGCGACGGCGGGAGAAGCTGCTGCGGGTGCGGATGTGGTTGGGGCCGGTGTTTTGGCAAAGGTGTTCGCCGGTGATTTGGCGGCGGCAGGTTCAGCAGCTTGCAAAGGCAGGGCAAGCAAAAAAAAGGCAGGCAAAACTAAGAGTCGCATGGAATAGGCCTCGGACAGTGGAGCTCAGCGGTACCGTAACCTGTAGCTGCATAGACCGATTGGGGGAGGAAAGGGGTGAATCGGGAGGGCAGCTACTCTTGTGTCTTTTTTGAAGCATAGCCCAAATTATGTTGGCCGTATTTAAATCTTTCTTAATGTATCGTCGAATCCGCAAAAATGATCGGTGATGTTCTTGACGCTGCGTTCCTCGGTCTTTGGCGGCAAGCGTGGGTTAGCATGGCAAAGGGACGCTGGCGTGGACGTTTCGTAGAATGTGGGCTTTGCTGTAGGTGTTTGGCTGGGGCTGCTGGTCGCCAAAGGGAATCGAGTTGCCGCTATGAACAAGCATGTCGCCAACAGGACGAGTGTCTCGGCGCTGATGGGCGCGCCGGTCTTTGACGCGTCCGGCGTGCTGTTTGGGCGTGTGCGGGAGTTTGCGGTGGACCCGGCGGCGGATGTGCATCAGGTGGAGGCGCTGGTGGTGCGGCGGACCTCTGGTTCGACCGATAGTACGAAGGGAAATTCGACTGTGCTGGTGCGGGTTGCCGAGATGCGACTGGGCGCCGATAGCCGGATGGAGTTTGGCGCGGAGGCTATGCCGGTGGCGATGGCGCCGCCGGGCTCCGGAGAGCAGATGTATCTGCTGCTGGAGCGCGACCTGCTGGATCAGCAGATTATCGACATCAACGGGCACAAGGTGGTGCGGGTTAACGACGTCGATCTAATGTGGGTGCCGACCGATGAGACGCAGATGGAGCTTGTGCTGCGCATCGTCGAGGTTGAGGTGGGGATGCGGGGGGCGCTGCGGCGGTTGTTGAAGGGCATGCCGACTGGGGCCGTCGATCAGCTCTCGCGACAGTTTCAGCCGAGGGCGATTCCGTGGGACTTTGTCGACCTGATCGACCGCGACCCGGCGCGGCGGGTGAAGTTGAAGATCGAGCAGGACCGGTTGTCGCGGATGCATCCGTCGGACCTGGCGGACATTCTTGAAGAACTGGCACCGGCGGAGCGGCAGGCTCTCTTCAACAGCCTGGATGAAGAGGTTGCGGCGGAGGCGCTCGAAGAGGTTGAGCCGAAGATGCAGCAGTCGCTGATCGAGTCGATGGGCTCGGAGCAGATCGCGGGGATCGTCGAAGAGATGGACCCGGGCGCGGCGGCGGACTTGCTGTCGGAGCTGTCGGACGAACAGTCGGACGCGATTCTTGGAGAGATGGACCCTGAGGAGCGGCAGGAGGTAGAGGAACTGCTCGAATTTGCGAGCGAATCCGCTGCCGGGCGCATGACGACGGAGTATATCGCTCTGAATCATGAGTGCACGGTGCTGGAGGCGGTGTTGGCGCTGCGCGAGTTCGAAGGGGATGTGGAGAGCGTGCTGGATATCTTCCTGATCGATGCGGAGGGCAGGATCACCGATATCGTGCCGCTGGTGAAGTTGCTGCTCGCCCCGGAGGGCGCGGCTCTGAAGGGGCTTTCAAGCGGACACATTGTGAGCTGCGATGAGAATGCGCACGGCAAAAAGGTGGCGGAACTCTTCGACAAGTACAATCTGCGCTCACTGCCGGTCGTGGATAAAGAGAAGCGCATGACGGGCGTGATCCACGCGGAGCAGGTGATTGCGCTGCTGCGGGCGAAGCGGTGATGAAGATTCTGTATGCAGCGGGGCTATCGCCGAACGACTCGTCGCTGTACCGTTTGCAGGCGCTGGAACGGCTGGGGCATGTGGTGGTTCCGCTGAATGCGTTCGCGTATGAGCCGACGAGTGCGCTGCTGCGGAAGGTCGCCTATCGGCTGGCTGCGGGACCGGGTGTGGTGCGCTTGAATCGCGATCTGCTGGAGATGGCTCGCCGCGAAAAACCTGATGTGGTGTGGGCGGATAAGCTGCTGGGGATGTGGCCGGAGACGCTGGACAAGCTGCGCGCGATGGGCATCGCAACGGTGAGCTACATGATCGACAACCCGTTTGGGCCGCGGCGCGATCCGGGGTGGCGGCTTTATATGAAGGACATTCCACACTACGACCTGCATGTGACGCAGCGCGACGTGAGCGTGCGCGAGTATGAGCGGCGTGGTGCGCGGGATGTGATGAAGATTCAGACGGCGTATGAGCCGACGATTCACTTTCCTCCTCCGGCGGGATGGAGCGATCAGGATCGCGATCGCGGGGTGTCGTTTATTGGCACGCCGTATGATCGGCGAGCGGAATTTTTGACGCGGCTGTGGAAGGAGTTCGGGCTGCCGGTTACGGTATCTGGAAACGAGCGCATGTGGCGGAGTGCGATGAAGCCCGATGCATTTGCAGCCATGTTTCGTGGCGGGGAGTTGTACCGGGATGCTTATCGAGAGGGTATCTGGAGGTCGCAGATCAATTTGAGTTTCATCACGCACTCGAACCAGGATGAGTTTGTGCACAAGAGCTTTGAGATTGCCGGATGCGGTGGATTTCTGCTGGCGGAGCGGTCGGAAGGTCACAGGCAGCGTTTCGTCGAGAACGAAGAGGCTGTATTCTTCTCGACGATTGAGGAATGCGTTGCAAAGATCCAGCGCTATCTGCCGAACGAGGTGGATCGGGCGCGAATTGCAGCGGCAGGATGCGAGCGGGCTTTGCGGGATGGATACTATAACGACCGGCAGGTGGGATTGATCGTGGAGCGGGTGGAGAGCATCGTGCCGCAGGTAAAAAGAGCTGCCGCAGAGGTGCGACCTTGATCAACTGGCGGAGCTGGCGGACACGGATCATCCTGTTCCTGGCGGTGCTGGGGCCGGGGTTTATTACGGCTAACGTCGATAACGATGCTGGCGGTATTCTCACGTA
>JBDTDX010000014.1:0-7137 GCA_039922815.1 Granulicella sp. | reverse complement strand
CGGGCGTAGGTTTTCATCATCAGGCTATTTCTCCTGCGGACGCTGCATCTGTAGGGTGGGCGTGCCCGAACGCAAGCGACATGATCGTCTGCTGCGTGGCTTCCTGTCGAGAGAGGATGCCGGCGATGGTACCCGCGTGAACGACGCCAACTCGATCACACATGCCGAGGATTTCGGGCAGCTCGGACGAGATCATGATGACGGCCATGCCGCGCTCAGCAAGCTGCATGATGAGATCGTGGATCTCGGACTTCGAGCCGACATCCACCCCTTGCGTGGGCTCATCGAGGATCATGACTCGTGGATGGATCGCCAACCAGCGTGCCAGCGCCACCTTCTGCTGATTGCCGCCGGAGAGCGTTCCCGCAGGTGCGTGGAGGGACGCCGTCTTGATGCGCAGGTCGTTCACGTATCCGGTCGCCAGCTCGCATTCTTTTTCGTGATCGATCAGGCCCCATTTGGAGATGGCATCGAGGTTCGCCATGCTGATGTTGGCAGCGACGCCCATCTCGAGGATGACGCCATGCTGGCGGCGATCTTCCGGCAGATAGCCGATGCCAAGACGAATGGCATCGGCGGGAGAGTCGATGCGAACGAGTTCTCCCTGCAGAAGAATCGTCGAGCCGGAGGGAGTGAGGCCGAAGAGGGTTCGCGCCAGCTCGGTGCGGCCCGATCCCACCAGCCCGGAGAGGCCGAAGATCTCTCCCTTCCTAACCGAGAAGGAAATATTGTGAAGGCCGACGGATTCGTTCTGAAGACCGCGCACCTCGAGCGCAACCTCGCCGATTGGGACGTTGCGTTTAGGGAAGATGGAGGCGATGGAACGGCCGACCATCAGGTGGATCAGCTCCGCACGATCCACCCCGCTGGCTTCGCGACAGGCAATGCTCTCTCCGTCACGCAACACGGTGATGCGGTCAGCGATGGTGAGAATTTCCTCGAGCCGGTGCGAGATATAGATGATGCCCACGCCATCGCTGCGTAGACGGGCTATGAGTTGGAAGAGGTTGTCGACCTCGCGGTCGGTGAGCAGCGCCGTGGGCTCGTCCATGAGCAGAATTCTTGCTTCAGAGCCGATGGCTTTGGCAATCTCCACGATCTGTTGCTCGGCCATGCTGAGGGTTCCGGCGAGCCTCTGGGTATCGATGGAAGCGCCGAGCGAATCGAGCAACTCTTTGGCGCGAGCGTTGCGGGCTTTCCAGTTCACGCGCCATGCCTTGCTGCCGATCTCGAGGGCCAGCGCGATGTTTTCCGCCACAGTAAGGTGAGGAAAGATGGAGGGCTGCTGGTAGATTGCTGCGATTCCAAGCGATTGGGAGACGGTGGGACTGTTGCGGGGAATGATCTGCCCGGCGATTTCAAGAGTTCCCGCGTCAGGAATCACGGCACCGGTAATGACTTTGGTCAGTGTGGATTTTCCGGCACCGTTCTCGCCGATCAGCGCGTGTACCTCGCCGGGCAGTAGTTCAAGGGAGACGCTTTTCAGGGCCTGCACACCGGCAAAGTTCTTGGTGATCGACCGAGCTGAGAGGATGGGCATCGAAGTCTTCCTGAGACGATCTGCGGTGGAATCCAGACTGCCAGTGTGTGCCATCAGACCACCAGTGCAGCCTTCCGACTGTGAGTGCGGATTTTTGAAGCGTCGGCAATATACGAAGTGCTCGAAGACTCTCGGATGAGAAGCGACGCGGGCAAGCGGACCCGCACGCAAGGCATGTCGGCGTTCCCGTTTTCGAAACGCTTGAGCAGGACCTCGACCGCCTGATAGCCCATGTCGTAGGTGGGTTGGACCACGGATGTAACTCCGGGACGAAAGAAGTCTTCAGCCGTAATCTCGTCGAAGGTGACAAATGCGAAGTCCTTCGGGGTGCTCAGGCCGTCCGCGTAGAGACTTCGCAGTGCCGCAAGCCCCGTAACGCCGTTGGTGGCGAGCAGCGCCGACGGCTTTTCGCCGGAGAGCCGGAGGCCTTCGGAAGTAGCCCTGGCGATCTCCTGCTGTTCAAAGCCGCTGCTCCAGATCAGGGAGGGAAGCTCGGGCAGGCCGTGTTTTTTAAGGGCCTGACGATATCCGCGGAGCCGCTCCTTCTCATTTTGCAGGGTGAGCGGGCCTGTGATGCAGGCGATGCGGGTGTGACCCCTCTCGACGAGGTGATCAACAGCCATGATTGCGGCTCCACAGCCGTCGACGCAGACCGAATCGACATCGAGGTCGACGGGCAAACGATCCAGGCAGACAAGCGGCGAGTGCGTTGTGAGCGAGGCGAGGCGATCGGAGGACTGCTCAGGGCTGCTGGCCGTGACTAACAGAATGCCCTCCACACGTTGCGCACGCAGCAGCGCAATCATGTCGGCTTCGCGCTCGGGATTACCCTCTGAATCGAGAACGATCAGGAAGTAGCCGCGCTCGCGTGCGGCACTCTCCGCGCCGCGGATGATCTTTGGGAAGAAGGGAATCGTGATGTCAGGAACGACAATACCCAGCGTGTGGGTTCGATTGGTTCTCAGGCTGCGGGCGATCAAATTTGGCTGATAGCCGAGGATTTGAATTGCCTCAAGAACTTTTTGACGAGACCGCTCGCCCACCCGCGTGGAACCACTGATGACGTTCGATACTGTGCCTGCTGATACGCCAGCCAGTTTGGCTAGCTCTTTCTGGTTCGGAGCCATGACCCGAATCGTACATGACATCGAAATCGACTGGCGACCCCTCTTTTCATCGAGTCGTGGTTGGGGTGATTAGCGTCGTCCATCCTGAAGCCGATCAAGCGCAAGAGATCACGATGCACCCTGCCTCTCAGGGCGCATCGGGGGGCATATTGGGTGTAGGTAGAGGTGCCACTTCGACAGGAGTATCGATGGTGAGAATAAAAGGCGAGGCCCGCTTGACAGAGTTTGCACCCCCTGCTTAGGATCAGAGCCGAATGAGACGACTCACGGCCGCGTTCTTTCGACGCGCCCGCTAGCGCCCTCTCCTTGTTGCAATCAACAGGACTTTCGCCCGCCTGGAGTGTATCGATGCCGCTATTTAAGAAATTTATGAATGCCCTCGGTTTTGTGAAGCCGCGATTGCTGGCCAATGTTTCTTTGGGACTGGTAGCCGCGATGTGCTTCGGAACTGCTGTGGCGCAGCAGCCAGCGGCGACACCGGCTGCGGGTGCGCCTGGTCAGGCTCGCCAACCCGGACAGAACCGCGCGCCGGGCATGCCTCGCTTTCACGAGCCCGACCCTATCAATTTTGACGAGCACACAGGCTTCACGCAGCTCTTTGACGGAACGACACTGAACAAGTGGGTTGGCGATCCAGAGACGTGGAGGGTGGAAGACGGCGCTATCGTCGGGGAATCCACGATGGAGAAGCCCCGTTCGAATACCTACCTCTCCTATCAGGGAATGGAGGCGCATGATTTCGATCTCAAGCTCGAGATCAAGGCGGAGAAGGGCGGCGGCACCGGCATTCAATATCGCAGCCAGGTTGGTCTGCCATGGACGCACGGTACACGCGCTGGAATGCCTGCACCCAATCTGGCCTGGATGATGACCGGTCCGCAGGCGGACTTCTGGTTTCCTGTGAAGCCCAGTAGTTTCGTCTACACCGGCCAGTTTTATTCGGAGAACACGATGCTGGGCATTCTCGCCTGGCGCGGTCAGGTCACGGAATCCACTCCCGGAAGCACAAGCGCCCGCCTCCTTGGCAATATCGGCGATCGTTCGGCGCTCGGCGGCTACGTGAAGATCAATGACTGGAACCAGTACGAAATCATCGCGCGGGGCGGAACCTTCATCCACATCATTAATGGACAGGTGATGGCGGTTTATATTGACGACGACCCGAACTCGTCCAACAACAAGTCGGGGCTGATTGGCATCGAAATCGAAGGAACTCCGGCGAAGGTTTCGGTCCGCAATATCTGGCTCAAAAAACTGAATTAATTTTTCACTCGCAGAACAGCATCCAATACATAGGCAGCCGGTCGGCGGACGCAGCCAGCTACGTTATTGGATCGTGCGTCTCACGAATACCGGCCACGCAGCTTGTGTTCGACGCACTTTCGAAAGAAAATAGATTCAACGGAGTAACCATCATCATGGACGGGCTCAAGAAAATGTCAAAGGCAGCGGCGACAAAGCGGACTCTCTTCAGCAGAAATTTTTACCTGACACAGGCTGTCGTGTTGGGATTGTTCGTTTTCGTGGGTTCCACCGTTTCCGCACTTACACCGGCACCCCAGGCTGCTGCGGAACAGCAGACGGCCACACCTCCGGTTGCTGCGACTCCGCAGGCGGCCACACCCCCGGCTGCGGCGACTCCGCCCGCTGCTGCAACTCCGGCGGCGACGACAGGTGGGGATGCGGACTTCCCCAATAATCCCGGTAAAGACATCTTTTTAGCCACATGCAGCAAGTGTCATTCCCCCAACAATGTACTTGCCTATAGACAGGACGCAGATGCGTGGACTGCCACCATTACAAAAATGGTGGGATATGGCGCCACCGGCAGCGACGAAGATTTTACAGCGATCCTCGACTACCTGACGAAGAGCTTCCCCCCGGCACCCGCACCCGCAAAATAAACAATCGACGTGGTTAAAGGGGAGACGATACGTCTCCCCTTTCAATTTAAGGAGCGTGCTTAATAGCCATTTCAGATTGTTATAAGAATGTATTTGCTTTGGAGACGCTCTACTCTTTGTAAATGGCTTAAGTGCCCAACCTACTTAGAGTTACCCATTCCATGGAATCTTCCAAAGTGAGCTAAACCGGAAGAATGGTCGGGGCGAGAGGATTCGAACCTCCGACCCCCTGGTCCCGAACCAGGTGCGCTACCAGACTGCGCTACGCCCCGAATGTGATGCTGAATGGATGCCGGCTAAGAATGCGATTCGTACGACGCAAAGGACCCCGGGTGGGCTTGCTGAATCGTTGCCTCGACTTGGCTAGTCTAACAGAGATTAGGGATTCAGGCGACGATGTCCGGGACCTTACGCAGCAATCGGCGGTATACTTCAAATATGACGGTGTGTGTTCATTGCGACCTCCCTGCTCAGGCCTGTTGTCCTAAGACCGAGCGGGCGCTTGTGTGTCGACTCTAACGAGAGTTTCACCGCCCTTCTTTATCCTTCATCCAAAATAAACCTTGAAATATGCATGCGTTTCGGCAGTTGCCGGACGGATGACGTGGAGACCAAACCACCGATGACAGCAGCAGCCCTAGCAACCGATCCATTGACATTGAAGGTAGACCAACCCCTGCCGTTGAACCATCTGCAGGCGCTCGAGGCCGAGAGTATTTCGATCCTGCGGGAAGCGGTCGCGGAGTTTGCCCGGCCGGTGATGCTGTATTCGATCGGCAAGGATTCCTCGGTCATGCTGCGGTTGGCGCAGAAGGCTTTTTATCCCGGCAAGATACCCTTTCCGCTGCTGCATATCGATACCAGCTACAAGTTCCCGGAGATGATCCGCTTTCGTGATGCCTACACGAAGGAGATTGGAGCAGACCTGATCGTGCATCGCAATGAAGCGGCGATTGCGGCAGGTGCAAACCCCTTCACGTTAGGAACGCAAAACTGCTGCGGCTTGTTGAAGACAAAGAGCTTGCTCGATGCGCTGGCGGAGGGCGGCTTCGATGCGGCATTTGGCGGAGCGCGCCGCGATGAGGAAAAGAGCCGGGCAAAGGAGCGCGTTTACTCTTTTCGCGATGGCGCGGGCCAGTGGGACCCGAAAAACCAAAGGCCGGAGTTGTGGAGCCTCTACAACTCGCGTCTGCGGAAGGGCGAGAGTATCCGGGTATTTCCGCTGTCGAATTGGACGGAACTGGATATCTGGCTGTACCTGTACGCTGAGAAAATTCCAATCGTCCCGTTGTATTTTGCGAAGGAACGCCAGTTGGTGAAGCGGGGTCTGTCACTCATCCTGCTTCAGGAAGGAATGAAGATGTTCCCGGGCGAGAAGGTCGAGACGAGGAAGGTGCGGATGCGCAGCCTGGGTTGCGGCCCATGCACCGGTGCCATGCCGAGCGACGCGGACACATTGCCGAAGATTATTGAAGAGTTGATGACATTCAAGCGGAGCGAGCGCGAAAACCGGGCGATCGACCACGACGAAGAAGGCTCGATGGAAACGAAAAAGCGGGAGGGCTACTTCTAAAATGGCTACGCACACGATCACCCCGGAGTCTGTAACTGAATTTGATACGTTTCTAGAGGCTCACCTGGAGCAGGAGATGCTGCGGTTTACCACAGCAGGCAGCGTGGACGACGGCAAGAGTACGCTGATCGGCCGGCTGTTGCACGATACCAAAAGCGTCTATGAGGATCAGTTGGCTGCTGTGAAGCAGAGCCGTGTCAACCGCGCTGCGGGTGGCAAGGTCGACTTTTCGCTGCTGACTGACGGACTGAAGGCGGAGCGCGAACAAGGCATCACTATCGACGTGGCCTATCGCTATTTCTCGACGTCGCGGCGCAAGTTCATCATCGCCGATACGCCAGGGCATGAGCAGTACACGCGCAACATGGCGACTGGCGCCTCGACCGCCGATGTAGCCATCGTGTTGATCGACGCCAAGGCGTTTTTGCGCGAGGGACAGCTTCTGCCGCAATCGCGGCGGCATACGTACATCGCATCGCTGCTGGGCATTCCTCATGTTGTGGCGGCGGTGAACAAGATGGATCTGGTGGGCTACGAGCAGGAGACTTTTACCGCGATCCGTGATGAGTTCTTTGCGCTGTCGAAGCAGCTTGGTCTGAAGAGTGTCGATGCAATTCCGGTGAGCGCGCTCGAAGGCGACAACGTGGTAACGCCGAGCATCGCGATGGGGTGGTATGTGGGACCAACACTTCTCGAATATTTGGAGACGGTGCCACTACGCGTCAACGAGTTGGCAGGCCCGATGCGCTTTCCGGTGCAGTTGGTGCTGCGTCCGGACGCGAACTTCCGCGGCTTTGCAGGACAGGTAGCGCGTGGAGTCCTCCGGCCTGGAGATCGTGTGATGGCGCTGCCCTCGCGACGCGAGACGACGGTACGCAGCATTGTGACCTACGATGGGCCGCTTCAGGCGGCAGCTTTTCCGCAGAGCGTCACGGTCGAGCTTGAGGACGAGATCGATTTGAGTCGCGGAGAGATGCTGGTTGCGGCTGATGC
>JBDTDX010000013.1:0-3390 GCA_039922815.1 Granulicella sp. | reverse complement strand
CCAGCCGCAGGCAAGATGCAGCAGATGCTGCCCCTGATGCTGATCCTGATCATCTTCCTGCTGGTTGCGGTGCTTGTTGCTGTGGTCATCCTGATGAAGCACTAAGCAGGTTGCCCTACGAGGCGGCGTGCGGCAGCAGGATGATGAGCTCCATCTGCGGGTTGAGGATGTCTGACGGTGCGTAAACCGCGAAGTTACGGGCGCGCTGCACGGCCTCCCACGCGGAGCCGCTGCGCTCGATGCTGAAATATTGGTGACGGAGTTTGACCGGAATCGCGCGGGGCGGCTGCTCGACGTGCGTGAGTTTGATGCCGGGGAGCGCCTGTCGAATGAGCGTCTCAATGTGTGTGGCCGAACAGACCTTGGTCAGCTTGGGGATGCGATCGATCAGATCCGCGTCGCGCATGTCGGCCGAGACGGCAAGATAAAAACGAGAATTCTCAAAATAGGAATCCTTGTCGATGGATGCGGCGTAGATCGTCTCGCGAAGATGCTTGAGCGGAATCGCAATGAAGTTGCTGGGGACGACGGTTTCCAGCATGAGACGAATGAGGCGATCCAGTTCAAAAAAACACGGACCGAGCTGCTCATGGTCGTAGCGAGGCAGGTCGCGCGGGTCGATCTTGGTCGAGAAGGCGGTGAGTGCGCCGGCCAGATCGGAGAGATCGCCAAAGAGAACCTCCGGCTGAACATTGCGCGATTCGAGGTAATGGCGCAATCCGGGAAGATGCGTATTGAGGGTGTACAGGAGCCAGAAATTCGCTACGTCCGCGGCGGTGAAGTCCGCGAGTGACTGGTTCTTCTGGCGACGTCCTCCGGCAAGCTGACTGCTCCGGGTAACGAGCAGTTCGATGATGCCGCGAACAATACCGGTCAGCACATCGCTGCCATGAAGGTCGATCAGCGAAGGGATGTACGCCGGGTCAAGCTGGTACATTCCCGTCTCGGTCTTGAGAACGCGCGCACATGGCAGGAGTACCGATCCTTCGAGGTTTTCGCCTTCGGCAAGGATCTGAAGATTTTTGCTGGCCACCTGGACGGGCTTTTCGCTGCTGCCGCTGTTCTCGTCGCGTGTCATCTGCAACTGCGCCAGATAGCGCGTGCTGACGCGGCCGCGCTGCAGGGAGACGTTCATGCCTCCATGCAGATAGCGCGGGATGGCGAGGTAAAACATGCAGCTCTGGCGGCCGTCACGAAAGCACTCCTCAAGGTTGCGGGAGGGCGGCGGAGCGTCAGAGGCTGGTATGTCCAGGGGCAGGGCATCGGGAAAGATGCCTGAAGCGGTGGCGAGGGACAGCGTACCTTCGGTGAGCGCCTTCACGTCGATCTGGAGGCGGAGAAAGCCCCAGGATTTCGAGGCGAGCGAGTCAAGGTAGAAGCGAACAGTGTCCTCGACAAAGCGTTCCTGCGCCTGCAGGTGTTGCGGCGAGAGGAAAGTGCCTTTGGACCAGATGACGGGTTGGAGTTGTCGCATGGGGACTCCGTAGACTAACGAACGCTACGCAAGCTTACCGCAAGATGAGAAAAATCTTTTGCGAGTGGAAGCTTGGGGGCTTGCCGATCGCGCGAAGATTGCAGCTAAAAAAAAATTACAAGGTTTCGCTTGAAGATGTCATCTGGTTGCGTTACAGTTCGTAACCGAAAGGGAAGTTTATTTCTCTGTCACCTGCAATATTTTTCCGGCCCGCGTTCGCAAGCTGCTGGTATGAGCCTCAAGTTCTTTGTTAGGTACGCAAGTTTAGGGACCATCCCCTCCTTACGTTTTTAAGATTGAAACGAGATTGAGCTCCGGCTCACTATCCAACGGCGCAACGATTGCGAGTTTGTGAAGGATGATTTTTCTTCTGGACTTATGCAGG
Organism: Granulicella sp.; assembly: GCA_039922815.1. Classification (GTDB taxonomy): domain Bacteria; phylum Acidobacteriota; class Terriglobia; order Terriglobales; family Acidobacteriaceae; genus Edaphobacter. Next base: position 1,531 of record JBDTDX010000013.1, on the reverse strand, counting down.
CAAATTGTGGTCTGTTAGGGCATCGCAAATTCAGTGAATGGGGAGCATCATGGCCGAAAGTACACAGCATAAACTCGACCGAGTCAGGTCGCCGCGCGTGCACATCACGTACGACGTCGAGGTTGGCAACGCGATTGAAATGAAGGAATTGCCCTTCGTGATGGGAGTGCTTGGAGATCTAACCGGCCAGCCTGAAACGCCATTGGCAGCACTGAAGGAGCGGAAGTTTGTGGAGATCAACCCCGACAACTTCGATACCGTCCTGAAGGGCATGCAGCCCCACCTTGCATACTCCGTCGACAACAAATTGAGCGATGACCCGAACGCGGGTCAGGTCAAAGTGAATCTCCACTTTGAGAGCATGGACGACTTCTCCCCGGAGAATGTCGCCAAGCAGGTGAAGCCGCTGAAGGAGTTGCTCGACCTGCGGACGCGCCTCTCGGACCTGCGTGGAACGCTACAGGGTAACGACAAGCTGGACCAGATGCTCTTCGACGCAGTATCGAGCACCGAAGATCGCGACAAACTTCGCGCAGAGGTCGGCACCAAGCCTGAGGAGGGTGGAAATGAGTAGTGCGAAGGCAGCAGCAGCCGCCAGTGCGGAAGCAACGACGACAGAGACGGAAGGGGTCTCCCTTCTTGACCAGATCGTCGCCCAGGGACGATTCAGTCGGGAAGCCGGTAATCTTGAGCGCGGTAAAGACCTGGTAAAGGAGTTTGTCAACCAGGTTCTCGACGGCTCGATGTCGCTGAGCAAGGACGCCGAAGCAACGATCAGCGCCCGTCTGGCCCAGATCGATCGACTCATCTCGATCCAGTTGAACGAGGTAATCCATCACCCGTCGTTCCAGAAGCTTGAAGCTACGTGGCGTGGCATCAAGTATCTGATGGATCAGAGCGAAACCAACGACATGCTCAAGATCAAGATCTTGAACGCGTCAAAGAAAGATCTGCTTCGCGACCTGCAGCGCGCTCCTGAATTCGATCAGAGCGCACTGTTCAAGAAGGTCTACGAAGAAGAGTTCGGCGTCTTTGGCGGAGCTCCTTTTGCCGCTATGGTTGGCGATTATGAGTTTGGTCGCGGTCCTGAGGATCTGGAGTTGTTGGAGAAGATCGGCCAGGTTGCATCTTCGGCTCACGCCCCATTCCTTTCGGCAGCTTCGCCCGGCCTGATGAACCTCGGAGACTTCACCCAGCTCGGCGCTCCTCGCGACATGTCGAAGATCTTCGACAGCACGGAATACGCGAAGTGGAAGTCCTTCCGTCAGTCGGATGACTCCCGCTACGTGGCGCTCACTCTGCCGCACATCCTCATGCGCCAGCCCTATGGCCAGGAGACGAAGCAGGTTGAGGCCTTCGCCTTTGAAGAGGGAGTCGATGGTCGCGACCACTCGAAGTACCTTTGGGGCAACGCAGCGTTTGGTCTGGCCGCACGCATGACCAATTCGTTCGCAAAGTCCGGCTGGTGCGCTTCGATCCGCGGCGTGGAGAATGGCGGCCTTGTCGAAGGTTTGACGGCGCACAACTTCCG
>JBDTDX010000012.1:0-3285 GCA_039922815.1 Granulicella sp. | reverse complement strand
CCGCCATCGGCCTCGTTGCGTTCCTCCTCTACGCCCCCCACGGCCCCTCCACTGAAACCTTCGTCGACATCGCCCCCAACACCACCAGCCCCACCATCGCCCGCCAACTCCAGCAGCAGGGCATCATCCGCAGCCGCTACGGCTTCTTCCTCCTCCGCAAACTCACCGGCGGCACCCTCAAAGCTGGCGAGTACCGCTTCGACCATCCCCTCCCCATGACCGAGGTCTACGCCCGCCTCCGCCACGGCGACATCTACACCGTCGCCCTCACCATCCCCGAGGGCTACAACATCTTCGATATCGCCCAGGCCGTCGAGTCCGCCCACCTCGGCAACCGCGCCGACTTCCTCGCCGCCGCCCGCCAGCACACCGAGCTCATCGCCCAGTGGTCCCCCCACGCCACCTCGCTCGAAGGCTTCCTCTTCCCCGCAACCTATCGCTTCTCGCGCCACGAAACACCGCTACAGATGCTCACCGCCATGGTCCACCGCTTCCGCCAGGCCGCCACCACGCTCGGCCTTCAGGGCGACGTCGCCTCCACCGTCATCATGGCATCCCTCATCGAAAAAGAGGTTAGCCAGGATTCCGAACGCCCCCTCGTAGCCGGCGTCTTCGTCAACCGTCTCGCCCGCAACATGCCGCTCCAGACCGACCCCGCCGTCGTCTACGCCGCCCTGCTCGAAGACCGCTACCGCGGCACCATCTACCGCTCCGACCTCCAGGCCGACTCGCTCTACAACACCTACAAACACCCCGGCCTGCCCCCCGGCCCCATCTGCAACCCCGGCATGGCCGCCTTCCGCGCCGCCCTCCACCCCAAGCAAACCGACTACCTCTTCTTCGTAGCCGACGCCAACGGCCACACCCGCTTCTCCGCAGATATCAAAGAACACAACCAGCAAGTAGACGCCTACCGCAAAGCCATCCAGCCCTGAGCCCAAACGCCAGGGCACCTCTGATTAAGTTCTGGCTTTGAGAGGGCGTAGCCTCAGCCACGCCACAATCGACCCAAAATAACGTAGTCGAGTCCTGATTCGGCATCGCGTTCTTTGCCGGTAAAGAGTTTGGCAAGATGCACAAAGCGTGGCGTGCAGTCGTACTTGAATGCGGTCTGCATCATAGATGACTTATGGTTCTTTCAGAAGCTGCGAACTCCATTTTCCAGTTTGGAAGCTGAGCACCGTCACAGTCCCGTTTCGATGGTCGATGGACAAGCTGGCTGGATCGACGTTGGGCTCTAGTCGAACCTTCCCGATGAACTTGAGGGGGGACACCCGCACGATATCGACCTCAGTCCCTCGGCTGTGGGCATCGCCAAGAACCGAGTTTGAGAGCAGGCTTCTGGATACTGCAAAAAACTGTCCGTCCGGCGACAGCGTACCTGTCCCCACCGATGTATAGCTCCCGTGTCCGCCGATTTGCGCCAGGGCGATTTGCTGGGCGCTATGCGTTGCGAAGTCAACGCTGGTTATCAGGTCGTCCGGTTCTCTCGTCGTTGCTGTAACGAGGGAGTTTACATCTGGGTAAGCTATGGCCGATTCAACGTCGCAAGCGGCCTGTGCGTTGGCCTCATCTACCCTCGCTTCATCCGCCCCCCCTCCCACCAAGGGAACGGAGCGAAGCGGACAGAACTGCGGACTGCTTTTGAACCAGAGACGATTGTGGGCTGCGTCAGCGAAGCTAGCGTTTCCAACGCTTCCCGCACCTGCCGGTAGACTGCGAGTTTCAGGAGAGTCCTCCTGCTCCCCAGTCACTTTAAATAGTGCTGTCGAAAACGCCTTCGTGGGATGATCTGGCGCTCCGCTTCCGAGCACAACCAGAGTCGATTTATCTCGGAAGAAACCTGCGAGTTTTAGGGATGCTCCTAGAGCTGCATTCGGCACCGTGAAGTCACCCCCGATCTTGCCCGTCCTGAGGTCAACCACGATGATACGGAGCGGCCCGGCTGTTAAGCCCAGATGGCTTAACCCGACTGCCATGTAGCGGCTGTTCTTGTCAAAGAACGCCCTGCACCCTTGCAGTCCTCCTTCGCTAGCCGAAGTTGAGAGTGGGAGGGAACCACCCGAAGCTCGCGTTATCTGGAGCGTCAGTTTTTGCTCTGCAAGCGTGACCGTGACCGAATCGCCTCGCTCGTCAAAGGCCGAACAGACCACCGGATAGCTAGCACTCGCTGTGAGGCCGGACGCCAGACATATACTCGCCAGAGCTATTTTAATTAGGGGCTTCATTGGTTCACCGATCATTGGGTTGTGGGATGCGTGATCTGCGCGTCGTTCAGGAACGTATGCATGATGCTGATGACATGGCGGGTCATCTGGTAGCCATCCTCGAAGGGATAGCCTGAGTTGACATGCATCTTGACGCCCAGACCAGGGTTTTGGGGCACGGTGACATCTGTTGATACAAGTGGGGAAACATAGCCCCACGCGAATTGGATAATGCGTTCCGGCGTTACAGACGAACCGCTGGGAGCTGTCATAAGTTTTTCCTTTTTTTATAGTTTTCAGGGAAGCAGCGAGCTCAGAGAACGAAACAACCCGCCCTCAAAATCTCCGGGGAAGTCTATCAGCACAAAGTCACATTTCCACCTTGACGCCACCCCCACCCATCAGTCACCCTGACCACGTACACACCCGAGGTCCCTCATGCCCCCTACCTTCCAACAAATCAAAGACGCCATGCGCACCACATGGATGGCCGGCGACTTCGGCGTCATCGCCAAAACCAATGCCGTGGCTGCCGAAGAGTACATCGCCCGCCTCGCCATCCCCTCCGGCGCACGCGTTCTCGACGTCGCCACCGGCACCGGCAATCTCGCCATCCCGCTCGCCCGGCAGGGCGCCATCGTCACCGGTGTGGACATCTCCACCAACCTCCTCGCCCAGGCCCGCGACCGCGCCGCCGCCGAGGGCCTCACCGCCACCTTCGACGAGGGCGATGCCGAGCAACTCCCCTACCCCGACGCCTCCTTCGACGCCGTCGTCACCATGTTCGGCGCCATGTTCGCCCCACGCCCCGAGCTCGTCGGCGCCGAGTTCGCCCGCGTCCTCAAGCCCGGCGGCCTCCTCGCCATGGCCAACTGGAACCCCGCCAGCTTCACCGGAGACATGTTCCGCGCCACCAGCCGCCACGTCCCACCCCCGCCCGGCCTCGCCCCACCCGTCCTCTGGGGAGACGAAACCACCGTCCGCGAACGCCTAGCCGCCAGCTTCACCCGTATCGAAACCAAGCTCATCCCCATCTACTTCGATCTCCCCACCAACCCCGCCGGAGTCATCGCCTTCT
>JBDTDX010000011.1:0-1951 GCA_039922815.1 Granulicella sp. | reverse complement strand
ACGTCAGCGATCAGGTAGCAGCGCAAGCCCAACTGGACTTAGCCGTTGGATACAACTACGCTGCTGGATTGGCCGGAGCTGCGGCTCTTCCCGCTAACCTGGCGGGCCAAACCCTAACTCCTGGTCTGTACAGCAATGCCGCGGCAGTCACATTATCCGGAGGCAATCTCACGCTGGATGCTCAGGGAAACGCGAACGCTATTTTCATCTTCCAGATTGGCTCAACCCTCATCACCACAGGGGGTACCCAAGTGATCCTGACCGGCGGTGCTCAGGCTGCAAATATTTACTGGCAGGTGGGAAGTTCGGCGACGCTTGGAACAACGTCATTGTTCCAAGGGACGATCATGGCCCTCCAATCAATCACGTTGGATACGGGTGCAAACCTACAAGGCAGGGCACTGGCGCGCAATGCCGCAGTAACCCTGGATAGCAATATGGTTACGGCTCCTTAGCAGACAAGATACGGCCAGTTGTTGCTGATTCTCATTTCGGTACGTAGTGCGACATTAGTTCAAGTGAAACAGTTCGGAGGATTTTTCGTATGTTGACCAACTCGTTGACCTGCCTCGGCCGTATTAGCTGGATGAGAGTTGCAGTGCTGGCGATCCTTTGCTGCATCGGAGTGCTGGCGGGGGCTCAGGAAGTGCCTGCTCCCAAAGTGGAGATATTCGGTGGATATTCCTATTTATATCCAAACGCAACGGTGAATGGAGTACTGCCGGGAGGCGTGCTTCCGATAAGTAGCTGTCTGTGCGCCATTCCGCGCGGTGCTGGTATCGCCGCTACCTATAATTTCAGTCGCTGGTTCGGCGTGACAGGAGATGTAAGCGGACATTGGGGGCCAGGCAAAAGTACGCCAATCAATGAAGTTGGCAAATCTACCTTCTACAATTTTTCTGTCGGTCCTAAATTTACTCTCCATACCCACCGCTTCTCTCCATTCGGAGAGGTACTCGTTGGCGGGCACTGGCTCAAGCCTGAACTCTTTTCAAGCGATACCCATGTCGGGTTTTTAGCGGGCGGAGGACTAGACCTGAGAGTGAGCAAGCATATTGCTGTACGCATAGTTCAAGCTGATTATGTCTTTTCGAATCATCAATTCGGGCCGTCTGCGACCGTTCCGGCTACCGACATTCGTGGCGTCAGGTTGCAAAGTGGAATCGTATTTATGTTTGGAGGTCACTCCAACAAGCCTGCGCAGACTGCCAGTATTCCGGCTCCTCTGCCCGTTCAAAATGTGATCTCGCCCGTCGCTGTTATCGCTCAACCACCTACGCTGAGTTGCTCCGCGAGTCCTTCGTCAATGAACACTGGCGATTCTTCGACCATCACTGCGCATGCGGTGAGCCCCCAAAACCGTCCTATGACTTACAGTTACAGTGCCACGGCTGGATCGATTAGTGGAACCACATCGACTGCTATTCTCACGACAGCAGGTGTTGCGGCTGGCACAATTTTCGTCACGTGCAATGTCGTCGACAACATGGGTCAGAGCGCCTTACAAACTCCACCAGTGACGCTCGTACCCATGCCAGTCAGTAAGCCAGTGACTCAAGCCTTGTGTACTGTTGACTTTGGACGAGATGCTCGTCGTCCGGCCCGTGTCAATAACGAAGGAAAGGCTTGCCTCGACGACATCGCGCTAAACCTGCAACGAAGCTCCAATGCACGGCTCGCCGTTATTGGAAACGCGCATAGCGCTGACAATCATCGGAACAAGCTCGGTGCCCAACGTGCCGAAAACATCAAAGCTTATTTGGTAACCGACAAGGGCATCGATCCAACGCGGATCTCGATCTACTCCGGTTCAGAGAGCCAAGATAGTGCCTCTACAATCTTGATTCCATTCGGTGTGGTGTTCGACACTAAAGGAGATACACGGGTCGACTCAAGATAGCCCGGTAACTGTTAATGCGAACGGCACTTATTAGGGTTAGTACCTGGGGTT
>JBDTDX010000010.1:0-6665 GCA_039922815.1 Granulicella sp. | reverse complement strand
ATGCGAATGATATCAACGAACCCAGAAGAAACAAAAAAGTACTTTGAGAGCATCGGTTTACCTGCACTTGCCAAACATCAAGATCGTTTCGTGGAAGCACATGAGACATTGCTTGCCTTGAAGCAATTTAATGTATTGCAAGCTCACCCTGTTATTTTTGCTGCGATACTTTGCATCCGCCGTCTCAAATTGCAGAAAGACTCAGAAACTGCAAGATCTTTCGTGCGTTTACTTAAAGGGCTCGAGAGTTATCATTTTATTAACACATACGTCTGCTCGCATATTGGGAACGAAGTTGAACATTTGTATGCAGATTCTTGTAAGGCTTTTGGAAGTGCAGCTAAATTTGGATTGGCTGTAGATAAACTAGTCTCTGAGCTCCGAAAGAAACGCGCACCATTAAATGAATTTCGGGAGAATTTTGTTCAGATCGAATATTCAGAAAAGAATACAGGCAAGCTTTCCTACATATTTGACCGGCATAATAACTATGGTAGGAAGGTGGGTGAAAGGAAGGCAATCTTCTATCCAGATGTCAACATGTTTCGTAGACATTACAACGTCGAGCATATTGAACCACAAAACCCGCCTCAGTCTTTAGATACATCAGTGCCGTCGGCGAGACTCAATAACATCGGGAATCTGACGATTTTAACAACTCAACTTAACTCATCCTTAGGAAATAAATCAGCAAAAGAGAAATTCACCCTTATGAAGGGTCCGCTTGCAAAACGGATAGCAGAGTTACCAGCATTGGTTTCGATGAATGAAAAGTATGGGAACGACACAATGATTTGGAACGATTTAATTATTGAGAGCCGCGCTCGCGATTTGGCTGAATTTAGCTACCAAAAAGTCTGGCCCCTTTAATTTGGTCGTCGACATGATGCAACTGTTTAGGGCAAGTCGGGTGCCCATCCTTCGCGCACTTTGCGAAAGGTGGGATGACTAACACCTGTCACAGGTGGGGTGGGAAGGGGAGCCTCAAACGGACCGATCACACCTGACTACTTCGTCCGCGCCTCAACCACAGCTATGCGCTCACTCATCGGGGAGACTTGTCGAAACACCTCAACCTGATTGTTAGCCCGCAGCGCAGCAAACTCCGACCGCATCTCGGCTCGGAAGGCGTCCAGAGTTTTCATCACGGCGTCATGTTGAATCTCGCTCTGCTTCTGCAAAGCCTCCAGCTTGACGGTATGAGCCTTCAAATCGGGTGCGACCAGATCGTGGATGACCTGTCGTAGTCCAGGAATCATATCGTTCATCGCTCCTCCGCAATAGAAATTCTAGTCTCACATGTCAGGTTCCCCAACCCCATCAAATCCAATCCATCCCCGCATTACCTTCGTCTCTTAAATAGGCAATCACCCATCAAACCAGAGTGCCTTTGAGAGCATCATATAGTCAACGAATGATTGCTCTCGCACCCTGTCCCGCGTGAGTGTCCCTCGACCCACAAAGGAGAAGGTTAGATGAGCGTAGTCAGTGGCAAGTGTGAGTCGTGCGGATCAGAGATAGTAGATTCGTCCCACGCAACCGGCATCAAACGGCTCACGAAGCTCATCTGTTCCCAATGCCAGACGACCCTCACGAAGCCCACCGTTTCCTGGCTCTCCCTCTGGCACTCCCCCCTGCCAGCACGCAAAGTGTATCCAGGCCGCTAAGGCAAAGTAGCAGTTGATGTAGAGTCTAATCGTGTCCTTTGTTTGTCATTCCCTAAGGGAATCGGCGGCTGCCTTCCACGCCAACAGCAAATCCGCCGCTAACCAGCCTGACACGCGCCGACAAATGGCGTAGAATCCCTCCAGTTCAAAACGGGGTTCTCTCGTCGCCATGGAAATCCGTCAAGCCCAACCCTCCGCGCCCTTCCGCTGGAAGCTCTTCCTGATGATCCTCTGCATCATGGGAGCGCTCACCGCCGCCGCCATCATCCTCACTGTCAAGGCCCACCCGGCCGGCGAAAGCATCAGCGCCCCCACCACACAGCCGCTCTCCTGACGAAATCTTTTGCTGCCGTGCAACCCCAGGCCTGCTATAGTCCTCTGCATTAGAAAAGTACCTATCTGGCTCCACGCATAGGAAAGCAGGATCGCATGTTCCATCTTCTCTGGGTCATCATCATCGGCTTTGTCGTCGGCATTATCGCCAAGTTCCTCATGCCCGGCAGAGATCCCGCCGGCTTCATCATCACCGTAATCATCGGCATCGTCGGCTCCTTCCTCGGAACCTACCTCGGACGCGCCATTGGCCACTACGGCCCCGACCAGTCCGCTGGCTTCCTCATGTCGCTGCTCGGCGCCATCATCCTGCTAGCGATCTACCACCTCTTCACACGCCAAAGAGTTCGCTGACCCGCAGACCCGATCATTAATCACAACAGCCGTTTCGCCACCCAGCGAAACGGCTGTCTGGTTTAAGAAACCTCTGATCAAATCCCTGTTTTGAAAGGGCGGGGCTTCAGCCCCGCCGTAATCATCGCAAAATCAAAGGGCTTTAGCCCCTGAGGCAATGCTCGTCCAAGCGGCCAACTTAATCAGGCTTTCTTTAATCCTGGTCGTCGTCCTCCTGCGCCATCTCCGTCCCACGGAGCATCTCGATCATCATCAACCGCAGCACCCGGTTCATCTTCGACTGGTAGCCCTTCCCCCGCGACCGGAACCACGCCACCGTATCCGCATCCACGCGCAGCGTCAGCTGCTCCTTCCGCGGCCTGAAGATTCGGTTGGCCATCGCCTCATGGTTCCGGCTTTCCTCATACCAGGGCTGACCCGCGATCTCGGTCTTGCTCCTAATCCGCGCATCCGCCATCGCCACCCCGAGGTAGCCGCTCATCTTCGCCTGGTAGCCAACCCCAAGCGCCCGAAAGAAGTCGATCACATCCGCATCCAGCCGCAGCGTGATCTGTTCTTTTTTGACCTTGGCGTCAGGCTCGCGAGAAGCCGCAATCTTCTTGATCTTGGTCGGCTGTTTTTTGCCCCGGCTTTTGGGGGCCGGAGCTTTCTTTTTCCGTGTCGTCATGGGCAAATCTCTCCGCCACGAGTATAACGACAAAAATGTAGTTACAGCACTACAAATTTGTAGCTACAGCACTACAAAAATGTAACTACAGCACTACAAATTTGTCACTACACTTTTGCCTGTTTTTGCCTACTTGGCCCACTCGCCCCCACGCATTAATGGCTCCGAAGATCCGTCAACGGCGATTCCATCCACGTCCATCGCACCCGATCCAATCATCCAATCCACGTGAATTAGGCTTGAATTCGCACCTTTTGCCGCCAAAGTAGCCGCATCCATATGCTCCCCACCCTTCAAACAAGTAGCATAAGCCTGCCCCAACGCAATGTGGCTAGCCGCATTCTCATCAAACAGCGTGCTCCAGAAGAGAATTCCGCTCTGCGCGATGGGCGATGAGTGGGGTACAAGGGCAACTTCGCCGAGCCGCCGTGCTCCATCATCTGTTGATATCAAACGGTTTAGAGCGTCTTCTCCGTTGGTCGCCGTCGCCTTCACAATCTTCCCGCCCGCAAAGGTGCAGGTAATATTTTCGATCAAAGTCCCCTGATGAGACAGCGGCTTCGACGCTTTTACGAACCCATCCACCCGATCTTTATGCGGTGTCGTAAAGCACTCCTCCGTCGGAATATTCGCGTTGCAGAAAATCCCATTGCCAGCCTCGCCGCCTCCGCCAGCCCACAGATGATCGTCCGCTAAACCGACCGTCAGGTCGGTTGTGCCATCGGCGTTATGAAAGCGCAGCGCGTGGAAACGCTTTTCATTCAAGTACTTGACACGACCATGCAGGTTGCTGCTGTGTGTCTTCCAAGCCGCAACCGGGTCATCAGAGGTCGCCCGCGATGCGGTAAAGATCGCATCCCAAAGCTTCGCAACCGCTGCCTTCTCCGGCAGATCAGGATAGACCAGCTTCGCCCACGCTGGCGTCGCAGCCGCCACAATCGACCAGTTGATCGCATGGCGCGTAATCAACTCCATTGCCGGCTTATTTGCTTTAGAACCAGCGATATTGGCGCGAGAAACCTTTGCCGGGTCTTGCCCGGCAAGCAGCGCGGGATTCGCCCCGGCAATCGCCAGCCGCGCTACTCCACTGCCAAAGGCAGCCGCGACACCGTCCGCCATCCACTGCGCAGCATGGTCAAAGGAGCCATCGGGCGCGTACTTATAGCGCGCCAACGTTGTCTCATCATCGCCGTAAAGTGTTGTTACTAAAAGGGCTCCGGCCTTGTAGGCGTGCTCGGTAATGCGTCGTACCAAGGGCAGCATCTCAATCGACGCAGAGATCAGCAACTCCTGCCCGGCTTGGAGGTTTAGGCCGACATGGACGGCAACCTTGGCAAAGCGGTCGAGCTTTTCTTCGAAGGGGAGGGAAGCGAAATCGAACGAGGGCGCAGGTGCAACGGCAGTAGACATGGTTCCAGCGTAGAAGTTTCCACCCTAAAATAGCAAGCGGGGAAGCTCTCGGAGAAGCTTCCCCGCCGCGTTTACCTCGCATTAGAGCTTGGGAAAGACATCTCGAAAATCGTAACAACCCGGCTTTTGTTGGATGAGCCACTCAGCCGCGCGCACGGCACCCTCAGCAAAGCCGCGCCGGGAGAAGGCTTCATGCGTCAATACTAAGCGGTCAGCGTCGCTGCGAGCTTCGAGAACATGAACTCCCATGACGTCGCCCTCGCGAATCGCCTCGATCGAGACATCGCCGATCCCGGCAGCCACCTCGATCGTCTTCTGGAGCGTAAGAGCGGTTCCAGAAGGAGAGTCCAGCTTGCTTGCATGGTGTGTCTCTGAGATATGAAATTCGTATCCGGCACTCTTCAACGCCGCGCCCATCGCGGTCGCAAGCTGTAGCATGACCTGCACTCCGATGGAGAAGTTCGTCCCATGGAGCAGGCTGCCGCCTCGCCGTTCCGAGAGACCGCGCATGTCCGACAGCTTGTCATACCAGCCTGTAGTCCCCACCACCATTTTGGCGCCTGTAGCAAGACATGCCCGCATATTCTGTACTGCGGCATCGGGGGCAGTGAAGTCGATCACTGCATCGAAACCCGCGACGAACGGAGGTGTGAGCGCGGCTGCCTCTTTATTTTCCTTTGCGTCCAGAACGTGAACGCCGTGCCCACGCTTCGCCGCGACATCTGCCACCAGCTTGCCTGTCTTGCCTTGCCCCAATACCAGTATCCGCATCGTACCCTCTCTAAATCTGCGCGCCGGTCATTACTCTAGCGGATACGTCGAAGACTGTCGCGTCCGGCTCTGCGAAGAAGACCTTATGCAGGCTGCGAATGGTCTCCTCGACATCATCTTCTTCGATCATGAAACTCATATTGATCTCGCTGGCTCCCTGCGAGATCATGCGGACGTTGATGTGACTGACGGCGGAGAAGACGCGCCCCGCGATGCCATTATGGCCGCGAATGTCCTCACCTACCAGGCAAATTAACGCCTTGCGTCCCTCATACTTAACGTCTGCAATCTTGCCCAGTTCGGCGCAGATCTCAGGAAGCCTCTGATTCGAGTCCACGGTGATTGAGATGCTTACCTCGCTGGTCGAAACCATGTCGATTGCGCACTCATACTTGTCAAAAACATCGAAGACAGCCTTCAGATAGCCGTGCGACATCAGCATACGGCTGGCGACGACGTCGATGATCGTCAGGCGCTTCTTAGCTGCGATGCTTTTGAAGGGACTGGCGCAGGGAGGCGCCATGGCGGTGATCTTGGTGCCCTCGTTCTCAGCGTTGCGCGAGTTGAGTACCCAGACAGGAATGCTCTTCTGGACGGCGGGAAGAATGGTTGCCGGATGGAGCACTTTGGCCCCAAAGTAGGCTAGTTCCGCGGCCTCTTCGAAGCTGATGTTCTTTACGCGCAGGGCATCCGGGCAGATGCGCGGGTCCGTGGTCATGATGCCATTGACGTCGGTCCAGATCTCGATGGCTCCGGCAAAAAGTCCGCCACCTACGAGGGCTGCTGTGTAATCGCTGCCGCCGCGTCCCAGAGTAGTGGTGATGCCGGCAGCATTCGAGCCAATAAAACCGCCCATGACCGGCGTTTTACCAGCTTCGAGCAGAGGCAGCACGAACTCTAGCAGCTTGAGTTCGATGGCTTCTTCCTGGGGGACTGCCTTGCCGTAGTGATCGTCCGTGATGATGCAGCTGCGGGCGTCGACATAGGTGCCCTGAAGTCCCTGCTGATCGAAGGCTGAGGCGACCATCTGGCTGGAGAGGCGTTCCCCGAAGCTGACGACGAGATCACTCGTCCGTGGTGTCAGTTCGCCCACGGCTGCAATGCCGCGCAGCAGGTCGTCCAGTGCGTCGAACTCATGGTTGAGAACGTTCTGCATACCGGCAAATCGATCACCGGCGAGGAGTTCCGCTGCCGTTTCAATATGACGGAGGCGAAGCCGCGCACTCAACGCCAGTGCTCCCGGCTTATCGCCGCGGCCTGCGGCGTCGGAGGCCGCAAGCAGAAAATCCGTGACCTTCGCCATGGCCGAGACGACGACGACTGCTTGAAGCCCACTCTGCTTGCGGCCCGCTACGATTGCCGCCGTACGCAACATTGCCTTTGCGTCTTCGACTGAGGTCCCGCCGAACTTCATTACAACGAGCTGGTTTCGAGCGGTACTCATGCGTTCACCGCGACAGGTT
>JBDTDX010000009.1:0-16068 GCA_039922815.1 Granulicella sp. | reverse complement strand
GACCAGACCAGCTACACCGCCGCAGGCAACGTCGTTAGTGCGACCACCCTCACCGAGCCGACTGAGATCATCTCCTGGCCCATCCTCAAAGGTGTGGACGTGCTCCTCAGCCCCGACTCTGCCGCTATCGTCACCTTCGGCGACAGCATCACCGACGGCGCGCACAGCACGCCCAACACCAACGCCCGCTGGCCCGACGTCCTCGCCCGCCGCCTCCACGACAACAAGAAGACCGCGAACCTCGCCATCTTGAACGAAGGCATCGGCGGCAACCGCATCCTGCACGACAACACCGGCCCCAACGCCCTCGCCCGCTTCGACCGCGATGTGCTCAGCCAGCCCGGCGTCAAATACCTCATCGTCCTCGAAGGCATCAACGACATCGGCCACGCGCAGGACCCCATCAAGCCCTACGACGTCGTCTCCACGCAGGAGCTCATCGGCGGCTTCTCCCAACTCGCCGCCCGCGCCCACCTCCACGGCATCAGGGTCATCGGTGCCACGCTCACTCCCTACGTCGGCGCGAAGTACGCCTCACCCGCAGGCGAAGCCATGCGTCAGGCCCTCAACGACTGGATTCGCACCACCAAAGAACTCGACGGCGTCATCGACTTCGACAAGGCCACCCGCGATCCCGCCAACCCCGGCACCTTCGCCGCCGCCAACGACTTCGGCGACCATCTCCACCCCGGCGACGCAGGCTACAAGGCCATGGGCAACGCCATCGATCTCAACCTCTTCACCGAAAAATAGCAGCGCCACAAAAAAGCCGAGACAGGGAACGAATCCCCGCCTCGGCTTTTAATCGTCACCAGCAGAATCAGCGAATCGCCATCCGCTCCCGCGGATGCGCAATCCTCACCGAAGCCATCCCCGCAGCCGTCGCCGCCTGAATCCCCATCTCTGCATCTTCAAAGACCAGGCAGTCCGCAGGAGCCACACCAAGCCTCTCCGCAGCCATCAAAAACGGCTCAGGATCAGGCTTGCTGCGCGTGTAGTCGCCCGCGCAAACCAGCGTCTCAAACCGGTCCAGCAGACCCAGCGCCTCCAGCGACATCGTCACCGACTCGCGCGTGCTCCCCGACACCACGGCAAACGGAATCGTCCCATAGCTCGCTTCGATATGCTCCAGCACCTCAGGCACAGCTTTTACATCCGTCAGTTCGTCGTAGTAAAGCTGCTCCTTCCGCAGCGTCACTTTGTCCAGAGGAATCTCAATCCCCTGCTCCTCACTCAGCCTCGCGATAATCTCCGACACCGGCATCCCTGCCCACGCATAAAAAATATCTTCCTCGAACGCGCAGCCCCACTCCGCGAGCGTGTGCTTCCACGCCAGAAAGTGTAGCGGCATCGAATCCACAATCGTCCCATCGCAGTCAAATAAATAGGCCTTGAAAACGCCCCCCGGCAACTTCAGCTTCATCAGGCTCTTCCCTCTCGTCATAGATACTTCGATACTTCAATGACGCGCCGGCATCCGCCCCTGCTCCAGCAACATGCGCGCCGCCTGGTCAAATCCCTTCCACGCCGCAGCCGCAAGCGACCCACCCACACTCACCCGCCGAACGCCCACCGCAGCCAGCTCCGAAACCTGCATATCCGGCCCCATCAACAACACATTCACCGGCTTCGGAGCCACCGCGGCAACCACCGCGGCAATCGCCCCGAGGTCCTTGATCCCCGGAGCATAAAGGCAATCCGCGCCCGCCTCTGCATAAGCGACGAGTCGCTCAATGCTCGCGTCCACGTCCGTCTGTCCAATCAAAAATCCTTCGGTCCGTCCCACCAGCAAACAATCCTTCGCCACCCCATCCAGCGCCTCGCGAGCAGCCCGTATGCGCTCGACTGCCAGCCCCGGCTCATAGAGCTTCTTCCCCACACGGTCTTCGATCGAGAGTCCTGCAACGCCCGTCGCGGCAGCCAGCGCCACATTGGCGGCAACGCCCTCCGGATCGTCCGCAAACCCAGCCTCAAAATCCGCATTGACTGGCAAATCCGTCGCCGCACAAAGCGCCCGCAAGTGATCCAGCACCTCGTCCCGCGACAACTCTCCATCCTCGCGCCCGCGCGACCACGCATATCCCGAGCTCGTGGACGCCAGCGCCTTGAATCCCAGCTTCTCCAAACGTCGCACGCTCCCCAGGTCCCAGGGGTTCGGCAAAACAAAACATCCGCTCTCATGCAGAGCACGAAACGCCACACGCTTCCCAACCAGGTCGATCGCCATCAATCAATCCTCCCAAACGCAAACCGAAACAATCAAGGACGGCCGACAGGTCGAGCCATTCTGCGCTCAGTCTGCCGAACCGCCCTTATCCCTCCACGTTCCAGTCCAAAACTAATTCAGTTCGATACCCGCAAAGAAGTACCCAATCTCAAACGCAGCCGTATCTTCAGCATCCGAACCGTGAATCGCGTTCTCGCCAATCGAATCCGCAAACTGCTTGCGGATCGTGCCTTCCTCCGCCTGCGCCGGGTTGGTCGCGCCCATCAGCTTGCGGAAGTCAGTAATCGCATTGTCCTTCTCGATCACCATCGGAAAGATCGGTCCGCTCGACATGAACTCCGTCAGCTCGCCGAAGAAAGGGCGTGCCGCATGAACGTGGTAAAAACCCTCGGCCTGAGCCTTCGAGATCGACATCCGCTTGATCGAAACAATCTTGAATCCTGCCTTCTCAATCGAGGCGAGAATAGCCGCCGTGTGGCCCTTCTTGACCGCGTCCGGCTTGATGATGCTGAATGTGCGCTGTGACAACGTAGTTCTCCTTATATGTGCCTGTTTCTTCAAGTGTAAAGCAAAGTGGGGATACTCTCGCCAATCCGGCTATCTCATCAACCAGCAGCCGCGTCCAATCAGACACGATGCGATCGACCACCTGGATCTGGTTTGCGGGATGTGCCGCCTGGCTCTTCGACGGAGCGGTCAACGTCCACTATCACGCCTGGCTCCACGCCCGCATCGCCTTCACCATCGCCCTGCTCTTTTTCGCCGCCGGTCTTTTCTACCGCCAGCAACGCAAGTAGCTTTACCTACCCGCCCTCAGAACTGTCATCCTGAGCGAAAGCGTAGCCGCAGCCGAAGGACCTGCATTGGCTCTTGCAGTGGCCTGTTTCTGCCGTCATCCTGAACGAAGTGAAGGACCCCTGTATTTTGTCCAGAGGTCCAAACCTTCTACCGTTTGCGGAAACCGCTAAGCCTTGCCCAGCACCCGAGCCATCGCCTCGCCCAACTCCGCCGGCGACTTCACCACCGTAATTCCAGCTTCCGTCATCGCCTTCATCTTCTCGGCAGCCGTCCCTTCGCCGCCCGAGATGATCGCGCCCGCATGGCCCATCCGTCGTCCCGGAGGAGCCGTCTGACCAGCGATAAACCCGACCACCGGCTTCTTCACGTTCTCCTTGATGTACTTCGCCGCAGCCTCTTCCGCCGAGCCGCCGATCTCGCCGATCATGATGATCGCCTCGGTCTCCGGGTCCTCATTCAACAGCTTCAGAGCATCGATATGCGTCGTCCCGATAATCGGGTCGCCGCCAATGCCAATCGCCGTCGATTGCCCAATCCCGCGCGTCGTCAACTGGTACACCGCCTCATAGGTCAGCGTCCCCGACTTCGACACGATGCCCACCGAGCCTTCCTTATGGATCCGCCCCGGCATAATGCCGACCTTCGCCTTGCCCGGCGAGATCACACCCGGGCAGTTCGGCCCGATCAGCCGCGACTTCGAATTCTTCACAATCTCCCAAACCTTCACCATATCGAGTACCGGAATGCCCTCGGTGATGCAGATGACCAGGGGAAGCCCCGCTGCCGTTGCCTCCAGAATGCCGTCCGCGGCAAACGGTGGCGGCACAAAGATCACCGACACATTCGCGCCCGTATCCTTCACCGCCTCTTCAACGGTATTGAATACAGGAAACCCATCGACAGTCTGACCACCCTTGCCCGGCGTCACGCCGCCAACCACATTGGTCCCATAATCCCGGCAACCCTGAGCATGAAACAACCCCTCACGCCCAGTAATTCCCTGCACGATCAGCCGCGTATTCTTGTCAACCAGAACTGCCATAGTTAGAACTCCTTAAGTCTTGTCCAAATCTGGGGCTGCTTCTTCATAATCCTCAAGAACGGAATCGCTCATATGAGCGAGATGATCCTGTCGTCGCAATTCTTCCAGCGCATCGTAAGAGATAAAAGTACAACTGTTGGCTAATGGTCCCTTATCAAGGAGGGCAAAAACAGGTCGCTGTATTTCATCCAAAACCTTGTCGCGCCTATGCTCAGGCGCAACGATATGCAGCTTGATATCGATATTTGGTTGAAGTGCTAATAGATCAGCCATTCTAAGCAGTCCCGAATAAATGGCGGTGGTGTGTTCGACCTCAAATGCCCGAACAAGGGTTCGCTTTTTTAGCCAAAGCACATCGATATTCTCTATCGTTTTGAAAGTTACTCGATCAAAATTCAGGGGCAATTCCTTAAGAATTGCTTCTTTCGCTTCGGCAGAAAGTTCTCGCTCTATGCGAGCTTGGTCTGATCTTGGCACCCAAATATCAAAGCCCATTTTTGCGCCAATCTCTACCAAAAGTGCCTGCTTTTTTATTGACTCCCGCGACTCTTCAAGAACATGAGGGACTGCATCAAGGCCTTGTTCAAGTTCACTAGATTCAGGAACTACCACGGTAACAATTCGACCGGGCGACTTAACAGTATCTGTTGCATTCTCAACGATTTTTTGATCACGTTCGGACAATGGATATGTAATCTGCTCAGTCGACTGTCGCCTGAGAGCCCATGCGAGAAATTGGCCGTCTTCACAGCTAAGCTTCGCAAGCGAAGACTGCAGAACCGCTTTTACGGGCCAAGACTGAGAGTTTTGTTGCAATGGTCGAGTTCTACTAAAGCCATTCCATATTTCGGGGAGACGGATCGGAATAGCTTTGTCTTCATTGAGCAATACAAGCGGCCGCACACGAAACCGAGTCGTCCATGGGTCGTCCGTTGGGCGAAAGATTGGGGTATCGTCTTTGTACAGCTCGCTTGTAACTTCCAATAACCCACACCAACGTGACAGGCGAACCAGATAGCAAACAAATATGTCGCCGGGACGTACAAGATTTCTCGCTCGAGAAAAATGCCCCGCCGAGAAACCCGTCACATCAGCGCCATGATCCCTGAAAGCTTTCCAGGTTTCCGGCGTGAATAGATCAAGTACGTAGTTCACTACTTCCCTTTCGCGGCTGCGACAGCCAAATCCGCAGCTTCCTTCATGGTCGTACCCACCTCGAATTTCAGCCCGGATTCCTGAAGAATCTTGCGCCCTTCTTCAACATTTGTACCCTCAAGCCGAAGAATGATCGGAATCTGCACGTTCAGCTTCTTAGCCGCCGCAACCACCGCCGTAGCCAGCACATCCACGCGCAGAATGCCGCCAAAAATATTGATGAAGATCGCCTTCACATTTGGGTCCGAGAGCAGAATGCCAAACGCATTCTCAATCTGCTCCTGGTTCGCGCCGCCGCCTACATCCAGAAAGTTCGCCGCCGACCCGCCCGCATACTGAAGGATGTCCATCGTCGCCATCGCCAGCCCGGCACCGTTCACCATGCAGGCAATCGAGCCGTCGAGCTTGATGTAGTTCAGCGCATACTTGCTGGCCTCGACCTCGAGCGGATCTTCCTCCGCCAGGTCACGCAGCTCCTTCAAATCCTTGTGCCGGAACATCGCGTTATCGTCAAAGTTGATCTTGCAGTCCAGCGCAACCAGCTTGCCATCCTTCGTCGTGATGAACGGATTGATCTCCATCAGCGTCGAATCCGTCTCCACAAACGCCTTGTACAACCCGGTCATGAACTTGACGGCGTCATTAATCTGCGTCGGCTTCAGCCCCAGCTTGAACGCCAGCTTCCGCGCCTGGTACGGCTGAAATCCAACCGCCGGCTCGATGTACTCCTTATAGATCAGCTCCGGAGTCGCATGAGCGACCTCCTCGATCTCCATGCCGCCCGACTGCGAGGCCATGAACACGATCTTTGCCGAAGCACGATCCAGCACCAGCCCCAGGTAAAGCTCGCGCTCAATCGCCGATCCCTCTTCGATCAGCAGCCGCTGTACCTTCTGCCCCAGCGGCCCCGTCTGGTGCGTCACCAGCTGCATGCCAAGAATCGCCTTCGAGGCCGACGCTGCATCCTGAAGCGTCTTCACAACCTTCACGCCGCCGCCCTTGCCGCGTCCGCCCGCATGAATCTGCGCCTTCACCACAACGACGGCATTGCCAGCGTCAAAGAGGTCTTTGGCCGCGCGATCCGCCTCATCGAGCGTGGTGACCATCTGGCCGTTCGGCACGGGCACAGAGTACTTCCGAAGAATCTCTTTTGCTTGATACTCATGAATTTTCATAATTGTCTCGTGATTCCACAGTCACCGTAATAGTAGAGGAGAGGCAGAAGCACTCGCAACGCAGAATTCGCACATGTGTGCGTTTATCAGCAGAGTTCACTTTGGATTTAACCGTTTCTTCGTTTTCCGAGGGCTTTCTCTCACCCCTCTTAGCTGTAGTGACAAATTTGTAGTGCTGTAGCTACAAATTTGTAGTTTGTAACTACATTTTTGTCACTACACACCTTTTTCACCCTCCTGCTAGGCTATTTCTATGTCGCTCCAGCCCCAGCTCAAACGCCTCATCGAACGCCATGAAACCTTCTCCCGCAGCGAGGCCGCCGACCTTTTAAACGCCATTCTGCGCGGTGAAACCACCGAGCTTGAGCTAGCAGCTTTACTCGCCGCACTAGCCACACGCGGCGAAACCCCCGCTGAAATCGCAGGTTTTGTCGATGCCATGCGCGCCGCCGCCACCCCCATCCCCCTTTTCGAAGCCGAACGCGACCTGCTCGTCGACACCTGCGGCACCGGCGCAGACCTCTCAGGCACCTTCAACATCTCCACCGCCGCCGCCCTCGTCGCCGCTGCTGCCGGAGCCTCCGTAGCCAAGCACGGCAACCGCGCCGTCACCTCACAATGTGGCTCCGCAGACGTCCTCGAAGCCCTCGGCGTCCCCGTAGCCCTCAGTCCCTCAGAAGGCGCAGAAGCCATTCGCAATCAATCATTTGCCTTCCTCCACGCGCCCAGTCTCCACCCGGCGATGAAGGCCGTCATGCCAGTCCGCCGCGCTCTTGGTATCCGCACCATCTTCCATCTTGTAGGCCCGCTTTCGAACCCCGCCGGAGCCCGCGCACAGGTCATGGGCGTCTACGCGCCGCATCTCGTTCCGCTCGCCGCCGAAGCCATGGCGCTGCTCGGCACACGCCATTCCTTCATCGTCCACGGCGAAACCGAAGCCGGAGGAATCGACGAACTCTCCATCAGCGGCCCCAGCCAGCTTGCCGAAGTGCGCGGCAACACCGTCACCCTCAGCACCATCACCCCCGAGCAGCTCGGCCTGACCCGCACCTCCGTCTCCGCCCTGCGCGGCGGAAACGCTACCACCAACGCAGCTATCCTGCGCTCCATCTTTGCCGGCAAACCCGGCCCCCGCCGCGACATCGTCCTGCTGAATACTGCCGCCGTCCTGGTCACAGCAGACCTCGCCGCCGACCTTCCCGCCGGACTGCTCCTCGCCGCCAAAACCATAGACAACGGCGCCGTTACAGCTCTCATCGCAAACCTGGGCGCTATTCGACAATAGTTGCAGCATCATCTCGTCGTTAAGGAGACACCCATGTCATCCATGCCACCGCCCCCATTCCCGCAGATCGCCTTCGACCCCACCATGGTCACCACGGCCTTCGAGCTGCCGGGTTACCGCATCGTTCGGAACCTGGGCGTTGTGCGCGGCATTATCGTGCGCTCTCGCTCCATCTTCGGCACCTTCGGAGCCAGCCTTCAGACCATCCTGGGGGGCAACATCACCATCCTTTCCGACCTCTGCGAAAAGACGCGCCAGGATGCGTTTGCCATGATGATGCAACATGCCGCCGAGCACGGAGCCAATGCCATCATCGCCGCTCGTTACGACGCCAACGAACTCATGCAGGGTGTCACCGAGGTACTCGCCTACGGCACCGCCGTCATCGTCGAGCGAATAGAAGGCTAGCCCGCGAACCTATGCGAGCATTTACGATACCCAAAGCATGACAAACCCCTCCCCTGGCCGTATTGAAGTTATTACCGGTCCCATGTTCTCCGGCAAGAGCGAAGAGCTGATCCGCCGCCTGAAGCGCGCCCGCATCGCGCGGCAGCGCGTCGCCTGCTACAAGCCCGACATCGACCTGCGCTATCACCGCACGTCGATCGCCTCGCACAGCTCGCAGACCCACGAGGCGGAGACCGTCACCACCACCAGCCACCTGCGGACGGTGCTCTTTCCCCAGCTCGATCAGGTCGAAGTCGTCGGCATCGACGAGGTTCAGTTCTTCGACGAACCGATCATCGCGCTGGCAATCGAGCTCGTCCATCTCGGCAAACGAGTCATCATTGCCGGCCTCGATACTACCTTCACCGCCGAGCCCTTCGGCCCCGTTCCCGCACTCATGGCCATCGCCGACGAAGTGACCAAGCTCTCCGCTGTCTGCATGACCTGCGGTGCACCAGCCATCCATACGCAGAGACTAGGAGCCAGTCAGGAACTGGTCGTCGTTGGTGCGGCAGGCCTGTATGAGGCACGGTGCCGTGCCCACTTCCGCCCCTGGCTCGATGAAAACAACACCGAGCAGCTTGAGCTTCCCGCCACCCCTGAACTGCTACCATAAGCGCTAGCAAGCCTACGCAAGGTTGTGGGCAAACGTGAATCAAAAGGAGATCTCCATGCGTACATCGCTCGCCATTCTCAGTATGTGTTTGCTGGTTTCACCCGCGTTTGCAAAGTCAAAGAATCAGGTCGTAGTTCCCCTGAAGACCTCCACCGGCCAGGACGCCGGTACCGCGACCTTCCAGCCCGCCAAAAAGGGCATTCAAATCAAGCTCAACCTGAAGGACCTGCCCATCGGTGACCATGCCGTGCACATCCACGAAAACCCGGCGTGTGACGCTCCCGACTTCAAGTCGGCAGGCGGCCACTTCAATCCAGAGAGCAAGCAGCATGGATCGATGAACCCGATGGGCCACCACGCAGGCGATTTGCCGCAGAATGTCACGGTCGGCGAAAACCATACCGCCCAGGTGACCATGAAGGTGGACTACCTTTCTCTCGATCCGGCATCTCCTAACTCGGTCTTCGGCCACTCCATCATGGTTCACGAAAAAGCCGACGACATGAAGACCGACCCCACGGGCAATGCGGGTAACCGGATCGCCTGCGGCGTCATCTCCGCGCCCAGCAAATAGGATCTGGCAGCAAAAAATTACCCGTTTGAACTTCCCCGAACGCTCCTGCGTATTCCTACTGCATGGGCGTTCTGCATATGGCGATTCCGACACTTCAGACGAGCCTGCACCCGCTGCGTGGCAAGCTTTCGGAGGTTCTGCCTGCACAACAAAGCACTCCATCCGCCCCGTCCCGCGATACACTTCAGCCATCCCGAAATACAAGGGCGCAAGAGGCGATGTTGGCACGATCCCCCGAAGAAGCAGCGGCCTATGAGGCAGCACAGCTTGCCACTCAGAAGCTGGTGCGCCAGTGCATCGCTGGGGAGCAGCAGGCATGGCAGCAGCTCGTCGTCTCGCAACACCGCCGCATCTACGCAATTTGCTACCGTTTTACGGGTTCCGGGACGGACGCCGAGGACCTGACCCAGGACGTCTTCCTGAAGGTCTACAAGAATCTCCCCAGCTTCGACGTCACCAAGGGCAGCTTCCAGACGTGGATTACCACGCTGACTCGCAACCTTCTGGTCGATCACTTTCGCCGAACCCGGCTCGATCGCGCAACCGACTCCCTCGACGCCACCTTTGATGGCGAGCAGGACGGTCCCAGCATGGCCGATCGCCTTGCCGATTCCCGGCCCTCGCAGGAGCAGCATGTCGCCGGCCTCGAGTTGAAGGTCCGCGTCCAGGCGGCTCTTGCCGAGCTCTCCCCGGAGCTGCGCGAGGCGGTCATTCTGCGCGATCTCGAAGACATGGATTACAAAGAGATCTCCCAGGTGCTTCGCATTCCCGAGGGAACCGTTAAAAGCCGCATCAGTCGCGGCCGTGGGGAACTTGCGAGGCGTTTGCAACGTATAGAAGGGCAGGTGATGTAACATGGCGAAGTTCAATCAGGATCTCTCTCAATTCGGCAGTGCGAAGCCCGCAAATACTGGCGGCTCGCAGCACTGTGCAGAGTGCGAGACCATGCTCGCCGATGCACTCGATGGCACACTGACCACCGCAGAGCAGGCCGAGTTTGACCTGCACATGGAAGGCTGCCCAACCTGCAGCCAGATGCTCGCCGATGCCAAACGCGGAGCAGCATGGCTCGAGCTTCTGCGCACACCGCGCCCTGAGCCACCCGCCGCTCTGCTCGAACGCATCCTGTCCCAGACCGGCGGCAATGTCGCCGAGACGAATAATCTCTCCATCCTGCCCACAGCCCTGCATGGCAATCTTGCTGGAAATGGCCTTCCTCTCCGACCCGCAACGATCCTTCCCTTCCGCAGCCGCGTAGCCGCGAAATTACACGTCCGGGCGATTGGGCAGATCATGTACCAGCCGCGGCTCGCGATGACGGCGGCAATGGCCTTCTTCTCTATCGGACTCACGCTGAACCTGACCGGAGTGCGGCTCAATCAACTGCGCGCCAGCGACCTGAAGCCGTCGAGCGTCAAGCGCACCTTCTATCAGGCCAACGCGCACGTCGTGCGATATGTCGACAATTTGCGCGCCGTCTATGAGCTCGAATCCCGCGTACGCAATCTGCAGCGCGACAGCGACAACGACGCCTCGACGCTACCGAATGCGACGCCGGACAAACCGGTCGAAGATCCGAAGCCCGCGCCGTCAGCTTCGCCAAAGACCGGCGAGCCTGCGCAGAAGCAGCAGCGCCCGCGCCCTCTCTCTGGCACCAGCCGACAGCAGGGGCCAGACGTCCCTCTTGGGGCTCCAACGTATCGTCTTGCGGAGGACGTGGTTTCCCCACCACGCACTCCTGAAGTTTTTGTCGCCTTCGTTACCCGCACCTTGCAGGAAGGGGAATCCGTATGAACTGCGCCAACCATCCCGATCGTGAACGTGTCGCATTCTGCCAGAACTGTGGCAAACCCCTTTGCAGCGAATGCAGCAGGACCGTTGGCAACGCTGTCTTTTGTGAGCCCTGTCTCGCCGCTCGCCTTGCTGCCGCTGAGGCTGCCGCCCCCACAGGCGCGCCCTTCTCCAATGTCAATGCACCCTACCCTACACCGCCTCTGGCTGGCACCCCGAACCCCGCACTCGCCGGACTGCTCGGCCTGATCCCCGGTGTCGGCGCCATGTACAACGGCCAATATGCCAAGGGATTCGTTCACCTCCTCATATTCATCATCCTCGTGAGTCTGTCGGATACGAATAGCATCTTTGGCATGTTCGTCGCAGGCTGGGTTTTTTACCAGGTGATTGAGGCTTATCAGACAGCTGCCGCCCGGCGTGACGGCAGATCACTTCCTAACCCCTTTGGCCTGAATGATATCGGTGAGCGGCTAGGCTTTGGAAAATCATGGTCCGGCCCCGGAGTTTCGCCCGCCGCTCCTGCGGCCTATGACCCCGGTGCTCCTGCGAGTACACCCGGCAGCATTCCTTACGCGAACAGCGTTCCTTACACCGGGGGCGCACCGTTTATGCCCTCCGCCGCCGATACCCAGGCTTACGACAACCCAGCCGCATATACCCAAAACTGGAGCAACGTTCCCCCTGTCGGAAGTTACGCCTACGGTGCACCGCCCAATCCCCCGGTGTCGCCTTATTACGGAAACTCCTATCCCGGCGCAGATCCTCTAGCGCTCTCCAATCGCCGGCCTTTCCCGACAGGAGCGCTCATTTTGATCGGTTTCGGCCTCCTGTTCTTTCTCGGAAGCAGCGGAATCTTCCACGGTTTTCCGATCCAGCGCCTCCTCCCTTTCTTTTTGATTGGGGTCGGCGTGTGGGTATTTATCAGCAGGATGACCCGGTCTGGCCTTGGCGTGACCGACGACGGCAGCCCCGACTATCGGATGCGGCTGTTCCAGGCCGTCCGCGGCTCCGTCTGGCTCGTCCTGATCGGCGTCCTGTTCTTCCTGGATACGTTCAACATTCTCTCCTGGGGGCATAGCTGGCCCCTGATAATCATCCTCTTCGGACTGCTGTGGGTCTTCAAAAGCTCGGCACAGGGTTACGCCCAGCCCTATCCCTATCCTCCTGCTGGACCGGCCACCCCATATCCTCCGGCAGCACCTGTCGGTACAGAGATCGAGCACGTCACCACGAACGATGAAGAGGGGAGGTAATCATGTCCGGCTATCCTCCACCGTACCCGCCTCCGGGGCCGCCCTATGGCCCTCCGAACCCGCAGGACCTGAAGTACCAGCGTCGCATATTGCGCGACCAGTATCGTTACCAGAGACGCGCCCTGCGCCGCCGTTCCATCGTCGGCCCGATCCTGGTGGTGCTGATCGGCGTCATCTTCCTGCTGATCCAGACCGGCCACGTGGGTCGCGGCTCATTCTGGATGTGGTATGGCCAGTGGTGGCCCCTTCTTCTGGTCGCCGTCGGCGTCATCGTGCTGATCGAGTGGGCCATCGACCAGCGGAGAACCCCCAACCCGCAACTCCCCTACGCTCGTCGCAGCCTCGGCGGAGGCGTCGTGTTTCTCGTCGTTCTCTTCGCCCTGGCAGGCCCGGTTTCGAGGGGCATACAGAACGGGCATCGTTTCTTTTCTCACGGATTGCCCTTCGGCCCTGACAACTTCGATGAACTTTTTGGCAACAAGCATGAGAGCGACGAGAGTCTTTCCCAGGCCTTCCCCTCGGACGCCGTACTGAACGTCGACAACCCTCACGGCGATGTCATCATCGCCGGCACCAGCAGCGATAACCAGCTCCATATTGACGTGCATCGGCAGGTTTATTCCCGCTCGGACGCCGACGCGGAGAGCAAAGCACGCGAACTCACGCCACACATCAGCAGCACCGGCAGACTCGTTTCCGTAACGCTGCCGCCTCTCAATGGTGCTATCGCTGATCTCACGATCACGCTCCCTTCGGCAGCCAGCGTCACCGTCACCGCCAATCATGGCGACATTCGACTCAACTCGCTCAATGCGCCGGTGACCGTTACCGCCAACCACGGCGACATCGATCTTTCCTCCATCAAGGGTGCTGTGGTCGCGCACATCAATAACGGCGGTTCGTCCTTGTCCGCAAACAACATTACCGGAACGCTTTCGATCGAGGGCCACGGTCAGGACCTGGCGGTCTCGAACATCGATGGCACCCTCAATCTCTCGGGCGACTTCTATGGAGCAACGCACCTCGAGCGCATCACCGGGGCCATCAAATATCACACCAGCCGAACCGACTTCCAGCTTGCCCGCCTCGATGGCGAGATGGAAATCAGCCCCGACGCCGATCTTTCCATCGACAAAGCTGTTGGACCGGTCGTCCTTACGACGCGGAACCGCAACATCACCTTTGACCGCGTCTCAGGCGATGTCTCCATCAGCAACCGCAATGGATCGGTCGATCTGACCAGCGCTCCGCCCCTCGGCAATGTCACCGTACAGAATCGCAATGGATCGGTAAGCCTCACCCTACCCGATAAATCGGCCTTCACCGTGAGCGCCGAAACCAGCGGCGGCGACATGGAGAACGATTTCAATCTTGCCTCGCAACAGGATTCCAATCGCAAGACCCTCAACGGAACCGTAGGCAAGGGCGGCTCCCTCATTCGCATCAATACCAGCCAGGGCGACGTTTCGGTGAGGAAAGCCTCCATAGCGCCGCTCCCTGCAGCTCCTCCGCGGCCACCGGCCCCGCCCGCGGTCTCCATCAAAGGAGAGGACGGCAGCAGCGTCTATATTGGCAAGGATGGCGTTCAGATTATCGATGGTGCGGACGGCTCCAGCGTTATTGCCGGCAAAGATGGCGTACATATCACCGACAAAGCTGATGGCGGCAGCAGCTACCGGAGCCCTAACGGCACGCAGTTGATCGAAGCCGCCAATGGCAGTAAGTCGCTCCTGTCTGTGGATGGCACGCGCTACGTCGAAGGCGCGGATGGCAGCAAGTCGTATCAAGGTCCCGACGGGACTGTCATTGATATCTCTGCCAGCGGTAGACGGACTACGACAGGGCCAGCTGGTCGAAGCCTCAGCGATAAAGAGGTCACGACCATACTCAGCCGGATGAAGGACACTGTTCGTCGCGTAGAACAACAGCGCGATGCGGAACGCAAATCCAATCGTGCTGGGAAAAATAACGACGAATAGCGATTAGATTACGCAGCCAATCTCGGCGCCTTCAGTGTCGATCCTCATAAGTCTCGCATCCTCTGACCGCGCGACTTACCTGCCATGATTTGCCTGTGGCCACAACCAATTCAGATAGTGGGCCAGTTTGAAGGATACGGGCTTCAGCCCGTACATAAAGTCCAGCCAATCAGCGGGGCTTTGCCCTTGAGGAAACGCTTCTCTCCAAACTGACCCACTACCCCAATTCACAGAAACTTTTCATCCCTGGAGCGAGCAGCGTAAGATGCTCCACAACCATGAAAAAGCTCTTACTACTCCTCCTCATCTCAGCCACCTTCGCCCATGCCTCCGAGCTACCTCGCGTCGAGAAGACCCCGAACGGCTCCTTTCGCCTGATGGTGGATGGGAATCCCTACCTCATTCTGGGCGCCCAGGTCAGAAACTCTTCCAACTGGAGCGGAGAATTGGAGAAGACGTGGCCACTCTATCAACAACTCCACGCGAATACAGCCGAAATTCCCATCTACTGGGAGGTCATCGAACCCCAGCAAGGCAAATTCGACTTCAGCTCTGTCGACCGGACCATCGAAGGGGCGCGAAAAAATGGCCTGCGCCTGGTACTCCTCTGGTTTGCCACCTGGAAAAACGGCCAGATGGACTACGCCCCACAATGGGTCAAGGAGAATCCCGATCGCTACCCGCACATGAGGGACCGCGCAGGCGATCAGATCAAGGTGCTCTCCCCCATCGCGGAATCGACGCGCACCGCTGACGCTACAGCCTTTGCCGCGCTCATGAAACACATCAAGGCGTTCGACTCGGAACAGCGCACCGTAATCATGATGCAGGTCGAAAACGAACCCGGCTCGCTAGAAAGTGACCGCGACTACTCCCCGGAAGCAAATCGCCTCTTCGCCGGTCAAGTACCCGCTCCGTTAGTCCGCGCAATGAAAAAGACTCCGGGAACCTGGGCGGCAACCTTTGGCCCCGAAGAAGCCGATGAAGCCTTCGCCGCCTATTACGTAGCCACCTACGTCAACACAGTCGCCGCAGCCGGCAAAGCCGAGTACCCCCTGCCGATGTACGTTAACGTCTGGCTGCGCGAACGCAAAAACTTTGAGGCTCCTGGCGAAGCCTACCCCAGCGGTGGCGCGACGACCAACGAACTCGACCTTTGGAAGTCCGTCACCCCAAGCCTGGACGCTATCGCCCCCGACAACTACGTGCTCGACTACGTGGGCTACCGCAATATTCTTAAAAGCTACAGCCGTCCGGACAATCCTCTCTTCGTCCCCGAAACCGTAGGCGGAGGGTTAGCCGCGCGGTACATGTTCTATGCCATTGGAGAGTTTCACTCTCTATCGTTTGCTCCCTTCGGCATAGATTCGCAACTCCCATCCGATTCAACCGTCCCGCACGTGGATCGGAATAGTGGCCTGGCCGCCAACTTCCGGCTTCTTAACCCTGCCGTAGCGGAAGTCGCCCGCCTTCAGCAGAGCAATTCCATCAAGGTCGCCGTCGAGGAAGATCAGATCACCGATCTGCTACTCTCTTTTCCCAAGTTCGACTCCGTCGTCACCTTTGGCACGCCCACGCTAAGCTATGGAGGGCTCTTTGGAACCGGGACCAAGAACAAGACAGGAAGGGCAATGATTGCCGAGCTGGGACCCGACGAGTTTCTGATCTGCGGCTTTGATTCGCTTGTCCGTTTTCGCCCCCGCCGTGGATCGGCTCTTCGCAG
>JBDTDX010000008.1:0-6224 GCA_039922815.1 Granulicella sp. | reverse complement strand
CATGGTGCCGTGGATGGCATCGCTGTTGGCACCTTCGAGCGCACCCTGCTGCATGGTGGCCGTCGTAGGAATGGGCGGATTATCGGCAGTCGTGGCGAAGCGGTTTGTTCCCTCTGCAACCAGCGAGCTGCTGTTGGCGAAGTCGAACACACCTACCTGACCGGCGATGCTGCTGCCATCGGGGGTGGCCACCGAGATGGTGCCATTGGCGGAGACTTGAACGGTTCCCGAGGGAACGGTGATCGGCTGCTGTTTGGTGTCCAGCACCGGTTCGCCCAGCCCGGTCTGTAGAACGCCGGTCGCGGAGCGGGTGAAGGAACCGTCGCGGGTATAGCGGACGCCCTGTGCCGTCGTCACGGCAAAGAATCCCGGTCCATTCAAGGCGAGATCGAGTGGGTTGCCGGTGGGCGCAATCTGCCCCTGCGCCATGTCCAGCTTGTTGCCGCCGAGGATGCCAAAGCCATTGACCGCCGAGCCTACCTGAGAGGCCGGCTGCTCGGTGATGTTGTCCGTCAGGACGCTGCGAAAGTAGTCACGCTCGGCGCGAAAGCCATTGGTCCCGGCGTTGGCCAGGTTATTGGCAGCCGTGTCGAGTGCCTGCGTGCGCGACAGTAAAGCCGTATAGGTTGCGTAGATGCCGCTGTCCATGCCGGGAGCAAAAGCAGGTCGAGGGCCGAACGCGAGATCGGATTGGTTAGAGAGCTATAAGAAGATGGTGGCAACAAAAACCCCTCCTTATAAAGGAGGGGTTTGTTTCAGAAATACACAGCTAGCTATCGGACTACTGACTGGAAGAGTGGTGAGCTCAACAGGCTGGCGAACTGGCTATCGGAGGAGGCGTAGTTGACTGAGAGCGTCCCGGCATTGGATTCGATCGTCGTCTGATCAATTGCGGTCTTCTCGAGCGGGGAGCCGGTGCTCTTTTTCAGGAGGGCCGCACCCTTCATCAGGGTGGCGACGGTCGCCGCGGTAATTGTATCGGCCATGACGACGGCCATCTCGAAACGGACGCCGTTTTGGAAGTCCATGGTGTAGCGCGAACTCTTGAAGCGATTCTTGACGGTGTCGTAGTCGGCAAGCTGGGCTGCTTCGCCGAGCACGCTGAGCATCATCGTCTGCGTACCCTTCTGATCGAGCAGGCTCCAGACGGCACGTGAATCGACCGCCGCCATCTCGTTCACCATGTCGCCGTTGGTCAGGAAGTTGGGGATCATGCCATCGCGCGCATCGAGCGCGGCGCGGACAGCGTCCCGGTCACCGAAGACCATGGTGGTCTGGTTGAGGAAGGAGACCACGCTTCCAGTAGCCATGGGGTAAACGCTATTATTCCGCACCATGGTCGGCTTTACCTTTTTCTTGGCAAAGTTGGCGAGGATGGCGTGGGTCTGAAACTGTCCCTGAGCGATGCCGACGGTGCGTGTTCCCTGGGTAGGCTTGCCGTTGTCGGTGACGCGAAACGCAGCAAAGGCAAGGATATCGGCATCCTGATCGACCTTCAGGCCGGAGCTCTTCAAAGAATTTTCCAGCTGCTTGAGCTCTGGCGGAAGGACGCGGTCCTTGAGGCTCATGGCGGCGGGTGAGTTTTGCATGGCGCGGTAGTCCACCACGATCATCTGCTGAACATCGTGAGGGATGGCGGATTTGGCATCGCCACTCAACTGCGCGCCAAAAGCCATTGAAGGAACCAGTGCCAAAACGGCAACAATCAGGTTGGTACGGGTCAACAGGTGCAAAATAAACTCCATGGGGTTGGCCTGCACTTCGGTGTCAGGACGTAACCCTTCTATTCTTCCGCGAAACAAGGTAGGTGGCAAGTAAATAGCCCGCCAGGTTTTGGACGGTTTGTGGCGCAGAAGGTTGTCCTGCGAAACCATTCCCGGAAACCACTCTCTTATCTTAAAGGACGAACTTTTTCTTCGTTCGGATTGCATGGAGAGGATGTCCGTAAAACTCATCGGCAACTTCAGTTGATTCTTGAGGATGCGATTTATCGATCCGGCCCGCTGAAGGGGCGGAGTCGCAGAAAGAAGACGACGCTGACGGGGTCGGTCCCGTAGGTTGCCTGGAGCGGTTTACCGACGCCATAGGCAGTCACCTGCGCCCCAAGCGCTGACGCGAGATGCGGCACCACGGCAAAATCGCGATCATAACCGAAGGTGTAGGCCTGTACGTGGGTCAGGGGGCTCTCCTCGAAGCCGGGGGGTAGAGGATTTTCTCCGTTCAACAGCTCATTTGAACGGCCTGCATTCTCGATCCTGGTCCAGACATGATTTTGCTCCGCGAAACGCAGTGTGGATTCGAGCAGATAGCTGTTCTCCTTTCCGCCATCCGTGAGCGACCGTGTCCTCCCCCAGAGCGCCGTGCTGGCCAAGTTCCCTGCCTTGAACGGGCGGTTGTACATGACCGAAGCGGACATCCGCTCCTGATTTTCGTCAGGAAAGAGCTGCTCCGGACTCTTGAGACGCGCGTAGGAGTACTGCCCGCTCCAGTTCTGCCCGGGCTGAATCGTGAGGCGGGTCGACCAGGAATCCATCGCGCCCTGTTGGATCTGCCAGCGATGCTCGTTCGGCTCGCGTCCGTGAAAGCCACTCGCCTCAAGCCGGACAATGCGGTGCGCCAGGCCGACGGTAACGACGTCGTCTGCAATGTGGGTCGAGTCTTGCTGGTGGTGGCCCAGCGTGCCGACTGGGTTCTCTGACGCGGACGCGCGGTGTGGGTAAGCCGTAGGCCCTATGGCCGGGTCGCCTACGGGGGCGGCGTAGAACGAGAGCAGCGTGCGGGTACCGAGCTTCAGGTCGTAGAGGGCTGCTAGCTCCATAAAAAAATTGTGCGGATGCTGGCCGTCGGCGATGGGCTTGCCGAAGGCGGTCTCGCCCTGCTGAAAGAGCAGGGGATACTGCCTATCGGTGACTGTTGCCGGTTCGAGGCTGAACATCGACCGCAAGGTGAGCTGGCCGGGGCCGAGAGTACGTTGCGCCATGGGCATCAGCCAATTGGTGGAGAAGAACTTATCGGCGCCGCGCGGGCTGGTTTGCTGGGTGTCTGCCACGAATGCATTCGCATGGAACATTAGCATCCACGGGCCTTTCATCGTCATCCACATGGGCACAGGCGTTGAGTTCGGCTCCGCGCTCGTGCCGGAGGAGCCGTGATGCTGGATCTGCTGCAGGAAATTTTGCGGATGCATCTGCGACATGAGTTCAGACGTGCCGCCACTCATATTCATGGAACCCATCTGGCTGTGATCCATGTCCGGCATATCCATGGATTTCATGGGGGGAGGTGTGTGACTTGCAACGGGCTGCTGGGCAAGAGCGCCGCACGAGGCCGACAATAGAAGTATCAGGATAAATCGCTGCATCACAAGTTTCGCTTCCAGCCGGGTAATCCGGCGGCTTGAGTGTCGAAAGGGGCGGCAACGACTTGAGGCGATCGGTGCGCCACTGCAAGCGGAAGTTCGAACTAGATACGTCGTGAGACGAGTAATGGAGGGAATGCGGAGAGCGTCCCCGGAGGATTTCTTCGACCGCTCATGGCGACCGCTGCGCCGGATGGCGTGATTGCGATCCGGTCAACCACGTTCCCTTGCAAAGTGGTCAGTGCGTGGCGCACCTCTTCATTTGCGAAGGCGCGGAGCAGGACTGCAGGGCTGCAATCCATGGTTCCGCAGGGAGCGGTTGCGGCGGCCTGATGGAGGCCACGGCAATGTTCGCAGGACATCGACATCGACATAGCAGCATGAGTTGTCGCAGCAGGTGCGGCCGCGCACGACGACTTTGCCTGCTGAAGACCGCAGGAGGCGTCACACACAGACGCCCACGACGCTCCGCTCAACAGCAGAACGGCGAGCAGCGTCGCGACGATGGACCTCATTTTCGGCAAAGAAATCTCCGCTGGCTTTCGCCAACACGTTCAGGATACCGCGATCAGGGCTGGCCTTCGAGCGCGGGCCAATTCATCGGGTTGCGCAGCTTCTGCTCAAGCACCTTGGCCTCTGCCTGGAAGCCGGGAATCTCCTGGACCCATGCGGCGTTTACATCATATGCATCTTGCGGGATGAGTCCGATCAGTTCGCCTTCCGCAGTCTTCGCGCCGTTCTGGCTGGCCAGTTCCAGCACCTTCGCGTGAACGGAGGGCATCGGCGTCATGCGGTAGTCGGTGATGTTCATCGCGACCTGCGCACGGCCATTACAGAGAACGCCGATCGCCTTCACCCCGTGAAGACCGTCGTTCGCAGCGCGAATCTCCCGCGCAATTGCGCGTGCCGCCGTGATATCCGGCTTATCGAGGTAGACGTTATACGCGATCAAGAAACTGCGCGCGCCCACCGCGGTTGCCCCGGCGGTCGCGTGAAGCTCCGGCCCGCCGATATCCGGCCGACGCGACGCATCCTTCTGCACCATGTCGCGCAACCCTTCGAACTGACCGCGTCGCACATCCTCAAGCTTCACACGATCGGGGCGAGCCGCCGCTGCTCCGTAGAAGTAGACTGGCACCCCAAATCTTCGCCAGATCTGCAGGCCCGCCTGCCTTGCCAGCATTGCGCACTCGGCCAGCGACAAACCGCTGACGGGAACGAAGGGAACCACATCGGCTGCGCCGATGCGGGGGTGCACGCCACTCTGCCGTGTCAGGTCGATCAACTCTGCTGCTTTGCCGACCGCCCGAACTGCAGCTTCGACCACTGCATCGGGAGGACCGGCCAGCGTGACCACGGAACGATTGTGGGCCACATCGAGTGACCAGTCGAGCAGGTGAACCTGCTCCACCTGCATCGACCGAACGATGCGCGCAACGACCTCGCGGTCCGTTCCCTCGGAAAAGTTCGGGACACATTCGATGATGGCGTCAGAGTTCATAGAGGCAACACAATCGCCATTATTTCCACCAGGTATAGCCCAGCGAAAACTGAACGCTGGCATTCACGCCCGGATTTTTATCGCCCAGAGAGGCGCTTGAAATATGGACCGCATTTGCACCGAAGTCAATCGAACGACGTGGCCGGATGAAGTAGTGCAGACCCACACCAGCCTGCGGCGTGAAGTTCCACACGCTCGCGTCGCTGTTCGGCCCGTCGTTATTCAGGTTCAGAATTGGTGATCCGAACGCGGGAAATTTGTGGTTTGTCCACAGCACCCCACCGGCACCCTGCATCCAGAACGACATGCGGCGGGTCCCGGTAAAGTTCCAGCGCAGAATGATCGGCGTAATCGACGCGCCGCCATAGGTTCCGCCGACCTGATAGAGCGGACTGCAGACGATGGTCTTCGGCTGCGGACCTGCGACGCAATTTGCGCGTGTAAATTTTGGAGTATAGGACTGCCAGAATGGAAAGGCCTCGACCGCGTACTCGAAGTTTCCGTGCAGCGGTCCAAGACCGAAGTTAGGGGTCAGGACTTTGCCGGCGTGGACACCGGCCATCAGGAAATGGAAGCCGTCGCGGTCGTCGGTCAGCCCGTTTCCGCCCTGGACGATCGCTCCGAGTTCGAGCGGAAGATGCATCATCGGTCGGTCCGAGTAGAAGGGATTGGTGATGCCTGCATCGCTTACAGCCGATTTGGTCTGGGCCAAGGCAGCGGGCAGACAGAGAACAAGGATAAATGCCGCCAGCCATGGGGAAATTTGGTGCAGACTACGAGAGGTCACGAAGCGGCTCCGGTCGAACAGCGAGGAATGAGTTCTTCCCTGATTGGATGTTGGAAAAAGAAAAAAGCCGCCGGAAAGAGGCGGCGATTTTCGAAGCCGTCCGATTGCTTAGTGACCGGCAGCAGCCATTGCGGCTTCGTCCATGTCGAAGTTCGAGTAGACGTTCTGGGCGTCGTCGAGGTCTTCAAGCACTTCGAGCAGACGTATCATCGCGTTGGCCTGGCTACCTTCAAGCTTCGTGTAGGTTGAGGCAATCATCGTGACCTCGGCATGCTCGGGGGTGATCTTCGCCTCTTTCAACGCATTGGTGACGGCTTCATAATCGGCAGGCGCACAGAGCACCTCCCAGTTATCGCCTTCGTCAGAGAGGTCTTCGGCACCTGCATCGAGTACGGTCTCGGTGATTTTGTCCTCGGTGGCGGCTGACTTGTCGATCACGATGACGCCCTTCTTCGAGAACATCCACGCAACCGCGCCTTCGGTGCCGAGGTTGCCGCCGTTCTTTGAGAAGGCGTGGCGAATCTCGCTTACGGCGCGATTCTTGTTGTCCGTCAGCACGTCGATGATGACGGCGACAC
>JBDTDX010000007.1:0-5064 GCA_039922815.1 Granulicella sp. | reverse complement strand
GCGCGATGGGCAACGCGATGCCCATCGCAGTGACTTTGCGACGCAGAATGGCGTGCAGCAGCAGCGGAAGCCACGCAGCAGCGAGCAGTTCGGCATAGGCGGTGCGCTCGTAGGCAGTGAAGAGCATGTACGGATTGACCGCGTAAATCGCGGCAATGAGGAGCGCCGTATTGGCCGGGGCGAAGTCTCGCAGCAACCGGTAGCAGGCGAGACCGGCAGCGGTGAGTGCGAGCCAGGTGTAGGCGATCGGCGTGACGCTCCACGGAACGATGAGCCCGAGGATCGCCCCGACAGTCCAGGAGAGCGGCGGGTAGAAGACGAAGCGCGGTTCTCCGGCGTTGTAGGCCGGAGTAAAGGCCCACTGCGGGTGAAGATTGCCGTGGAGGAACTGCGTTGCGGCCTCCATCCAGCTCACAATGTGGAAGTCGAAATCGTGGCCGCAGGAGCAGCCGTAATGAACGAGCGGCAGCACAGCAACTAACGCGACGAGTGGCAGAACGCAGGATGCGAGCTTCCAGTCGGATCGCGATGTGCCGTGTGCGTTCATTGCGGCGTGAGGGTCAGAGTATGAGTAGTGGCCGCCTGAACGGCAGCGTCGGTGTAAGGGAACGAGAAGGTCTTGCCGGTATACCAGGCGAAAAACTGGTCCATGAACCAGGGGCTGGCGAGGTTGCCGGACTGGCCAAGAACAATGTTGAGCGTGGAGTGATCAAGGTCCGCGAGGTCGGCGGTAAAGCGTTCTGAGGGGCCGAAGGTGCGCCCCACTTGTTTGATGGTCGATCCATCGCCCGACTGCGGTCGAGGGCCGGTGCCGACGGGTAGGCCGAGAAGCTTCGCGATCAGTGGTGTCGAAGACAGCACCGGGTGCTCGATATCGACTGGATTGGCAACACCGTAGCGCCAGTTTGCTAGATCCGAGGGCGCGTGGTCGGCGGTCAGTGCTTTATCGACGGCGTCGGCGAGCAGGTTGTCCCAGCTGGTGTAGCCCGAAGGCAGCCAGCGCGCAGGCGCATGAACGATAAGCTGCTCTTCGGCGTAGGACTTTTCGCCCCAGCTATACAGCTTGGTCGCCGCGCCTAGCTTCGGCTCCAGCAGCAGTTGCCAGAGTTCAGTACGCGTGGCGTCGACGATAGCAGGCGCTGCGGCGTTGGCATCGACACTGCCGCTCCAGTTGCGGAGCAGGTCGGCAGCCACGTGGAGCCGCTTCTGCCGATTGCCGGATATCTGTGCGTGATCGATGGCATAGGCCAGCCGCTGCGCGACGACGCGGTCGAGGTCGGAGTAGATATCGACCTGTAGGCCAAGCATGTCAGCCGGAGTCAGATTATTTTTACCCGTGAGGATCTTCCAGATGCGCTCGTTGCGATACGGTGCAGACCAATTGAGCGTAATGGGATAAGGGAAATTATCCGGAGCGATGCGGGCATTCGCAGTGGCCAGCAGTCCGCCAGGAGGGTCTACAACCTGTGGAAGCTCTGAAAAGGGGATGTACCCAGCCCACTCATTGGCGGCGATGCTGGCGTCGGCAGGAGCGGGCTGCAGTGGCGTGGGATGGAAGAGGTCACCGCGCACCGGGATACGGCCGATGGCGTGGTAGCCGATGTGACCCTGATCGTCGGCGTAGACCATGTTTTGTGCGGGCCCGCCGAAGGTGGAAAAGGCGGCGACGAGAGCCGTGCCGTCCGCAGCGTTGTTGATGTCGAAGAAGGGCAGCGTAACGTTGGCAGGATCGTAGATCGTCCAGCTCAGGGAGATGTTGCGCTTCTCGCCGTGGTACAGGCTGGAGATGATGGGAGTGGTCAGGCTGCCATGACGTGTCTCGGGGATGTCGAGCGTGATGTCGCGGCCATGCTTGACCCGAATGATCTCGTGCTGCTCGACGACCGGCTGCCACGAGCCATCGGCAGCTTGAAACTGCGCTGACGAACCGCTGCCGCGCAGGTGTTCAATGGTGAGGTCCTGCACGTCGGCGCCGAGATTAGTGAACCCCCAGGCAACGTGATCGTTGTGTCCGACGATGATGAAGGGCGTGCCGGGAAGCGAGAGGCCGGCGACGTGGAACTCCCCGCTGGGCGAAGGCGCTTTCAGATCGGCCTCGTACCAGATGCCGGGAAGGCTGTGGCTGAGATGCATATCGTTTGAGAGCAGCGGCTTGCCAGTTGCGGAGTGCACGCCGGAGACGACCCAGTTGTTCGAACCGGCACGGCAATCTTCGCAGGGCACCACCGGCGTGATATTCGCGCGTGCGTCGAGCAGCGATTGAATGTGCTGGGGAGACGTAAGCTCCAGCTTTGACTGGGACTCGTCGAGGGGAATCTGTTCGATCTCGTCCACAGGAGTAGTCAGGTCGATTGCAGGTTGGACGACCGGATGGTCGCGCCAGGAGCCGACCGGGTAGAGGTCGGCCAGCATCTCCGGTGAGAGCTTGGCGGCGATCGCCTCGCGACCGAGTTTGGTGGGGAAAGAGTTGGTTAGATCTTGAAACATGGCGAGGCCGACGAGCAGTGAATCGCGCGGCGTCCACGGTGCGGGAGCGAATCCGAGCAGACGGAACTCCACCGGCAAATGACTGCGCTGCGCGTCGATGGAGGCGTTGACGCCGCGTGCGTAAAGCTCCAGCCAGTGGAGTTGATCTGTGGGAAGGACAGCCACGGCACGATCGGCGGCGGCGCGCAGTTGAAGGACGCGCTGGGTGCGATCGTGCTCGACGAGGCCGCTACCGAGGATCTCGGCGAGTGTGCCGGAGGCGTGGCGGCGGAGGGCTTCCATCTGCCAGAGGCGGTCCTGCGTGGTGACATAGCCCTGGGCGAGGATGAGGTCGTCGAGCGAGGCTGCGCGGAGGTGTGGAACGCCGTGGCCGTCGCGCTGGACGGTGACCGGAGCGCTCAGGCCGGGAAGGGAAACGGAACCGTCGATCTGCGGGAGGGAGTCGCGAACGGCCGCTCGTAGCCAATGCCGGCTTGCGAAATATCCAACGGACGAAAGGATGATGAGGCCAATGAGGATGAAGCTGGCGGAACGAAGGAGGCGCTGCGGACGGTGGAAGCGTCTCCTTCCAGCGGGAGCGGGGGGATTGCGGTGGGCGTTCGCGGCTGCTTCAACAGCGTGGCGGCGACCGAGAGCGGCGGGGTCAAGCTCGTTTGCGGTGAAGTCTGGAGGATGGGGATCGTAGGAAGCCATGTGCTAGCTGAAGTCTAATGCAGTCGCCATCCGCCGTTGAAAAGAAGCCGCTGCGAGGCTGCACTGCTATGCTTTGGGAACATCATGTTCACTAGATTGCGAAAGGGGGTATCGGATGTTCGGTAGCTCGGGGATTCATGCGGCGGAAACGATTCTCCTTCTCCTGTTACTGATGGTGGCCGTCTTCGCTTTGATAGCGCGTAGGCTGCGCATCTCCTATCCGATCGTGCTGGTGATTGCGGGGCTGCTGATCAGCTTCGTTCCGCATATTCCGCGCATCCCGCTCAATTCCGATCTGGTCTTTTTGATCTTTCTGCCGCCGCTGCTCTATGCGGCGGCCTGGGTGACCTCGTGGCGCGAGTTTCGTGCGAACCTGGTGAGCATTACGATGCTGGCCGTCGGGCTGGTGGCGTTTACCGTCTGGGGCGTGGCAGAGTTTGCGGATCGCTTCATTACGCTACTGGATTGGAAGGCCGGCTTTGTGCTGGGCGCGGTGGTCGCGACGACGGATGCGATTGCGGCGACCTCGATTGCGCGTGCGATCGGGCTGCCACGCCGCATCGTGGACATTCTTGAAGGCGAGAGCCTTGTGAACGATGCAACTGGGCTACTGGCGTTGGAGTTCGGTCTGCGCCTGGTGGTGCAGGGCGATACGCTGACGGTTGGGGAAGGCATTACCCGGCTGCTCTATCTGATCATTGTAGGAGTTGGCGTTGGCCTGATGATCGGGGTTGTGGTGGCGTGGGGCGAACGGTTCGTCGATGATGGCCCGATTGAGATTGTGGTCAGCCTGATGGTGCCCTATGTGGCTTACCTGACTGCGGAAGGTTTCCATGCTTCCGGAGTGCTCGCCGTGGTGGCGTGCGGGCTCTACATGAGCCGAAAGAGCGCGACGTTTTTCTCGCCCGAAACGCGAATTCAGGTGCTGGGCGTATGGAGCGCGCTAACGTTTATCTTGAACGGCGTGGTCTTTGTGTTGATCGGGTTGCAGCTCCCCTATGTCATGGCCGGTATCGAAAAAATAAGCAGATGGACGCTGCTCGAATATGGCGCACTCTTCGGCTTGATGCTGATTACGCTCCGCCTGCTTTGGATTTTTCCCGCAACGGCGCTCGCGTACCAGATACGGACGCGGCTCCTTGGCAGTCACGAGGAGCGCCCGAAGACGCGCGAGGTGTTCGTCATCGGCTGGACAGGGATGCGGGGCGTGATCGCGTTGGCGGCGGCAATTTCCTTGCCGGAGACGTTGGCCAATGGCGCTCCTTTCGGTGCGCGTAACCTGATTGTCTTCCTGACCTTCAGCGTGATTCTGGTAACGCTGGTGCTCCAGGGACTGACGCTGCCACCGCTGATTCGTATGCTTGGCCTTTCGAGCGCGCCGGGCTCGAATGCGGAGGAGTGCAGCGCGCGACGGACAATGCTCGAAGAGGCGATTGCCTATCTGGAAGCTGGCCGCGCCACCGACGATGAGAGCTACGCGCACATCTATGAAGATCTTGAGCATCGCTATCGCCACCGGCTGGCGGCAGTGGGTGTTGTCGATCACGACGATGAGCATGGGCACACGCCAGCTTCGTACCAGCGACTGCGGGAGATTGCGCAGGGTGCAGTGCGCGCCGAGCGGCGGGCGATGATCCGCCTGCGGGATGAAGGCCGCCTCAGCGACGATGCGCTGCGCCTGATGCAACGCGATCTCGATCTACAAGAGAGCCGTTACGACTCGCCTCGTATCGAGTAGGTCGATACAGGTGCGTACTCCGACTTCGGCAACGTGAAGAGGATAACGCAGGCAATGAGCGCCATAATGGGCAGGATGAAGAGACTGCCCTCCGGGCCTGTGGCTCCGCCGCTGAGGAGCGGCTTGCCGACAGGATGCGTCGCGAA
>JBDTDX010000006.1:0-10048 GCA_039922815.1 Granulicella sp. | reverse complement strand
GCCAATCATGACGGCCCCGGCAATCATTGGGACCCTGCGCAGAATGGCGATTTCGCAACCTACCTCCATACCAAGGCGATTCCCCAACTCAAAGAACTCCTCAGCAACTACGGCGAATTTCCCGCAGTCATCTGGTTCGACACGCCGACGAAGGATATGACTCCAGCCCTCGCGGGCGAGATCGTCGCCCTCCTCAATCAACACCCAAACCTCATCTGGAACAACCGCCTTGGCGGAGGGTACACGGGAGACACCGAAACCCCCGAGCAGTACATCCCACCGCAAGGCTATCCCGGCCGCGACTGGGAGTCCTGCATGACGATGAACGACACCTG
Organism: Granulicella sp.; assembly: GCA_039922815.1. GTDB lineage: Bacteria > Acidobacteriota > Terriglobia > Terriglobales > Acidobacteriaceae > Edaphobacter. The sequence continues at coordinate 9,713 of JBDTDX010000006.1, read as the reverse complement.
GGGCTACAAGTCGTACGACAACAATTTCAAATCTACCGAGACCCTACTCCATAACCTCGTCGACATCGCCAGCAAGGGCGGCAACTATCTCCTCAACATCGGCCCAGACTCCAAGGGCAACGTTCCGCCTGCTGAGATCGAACGTCTGCATCAGGTAGGCCAATGGGTCGCTGTTAATGGAGCATCCATCTACGGCACAGAGCCCACGCTCTTCGGTGCCGAGGCCGGCAGCTTCAGCCCCACCGAGAAGGACAAGAAAGGCCAGCCCAAATTCATTCCCACATGGAACTGGCGCTCCACCACATCCGCAAACAAGATTTACATCCACCTCTTCACTTGGCCGAACGGCAGCTTCCACCTCGACAAGCTGCCTCGCACCGTCACCAGCGCCTACCTGCTCGCCGATAAAGCCCACAAGTCCCTCAAGCTCACCAAAAACGGCACAGCCCTAAACATAGCTCTCCCCAACCAACCCCTCGACCCCATCGACACCGTTCTTGTGCTCAACACGAAATAAGCGCTCTTCATCATTTCAATTCGAGTCGTGAAGAGGAAAGGCACGAGACCCATGAAAGCACTCGTCAAGTCTCACGCAGAGCGTGGTCTCTGGCTAGCGGATGTTCCCGAGCCGGAGATGGGCATCAACGACGTCACCATCCGCGTCCTCAAGACCGGCATCTGCGGCACCGATCTCCATATCTACGAGTGGGATGCCTGGGCCAGCGCCACTATCCCCCTCGGCCTCACCATAGGCCACGAGTTCGTAGGGGAGATCGTCGCCATCGGCTCGAACGTAGCCGACGTCACCCTCGGCCAGCTTGTCAGCGGCGAAGGCCACGTCGTCTGTGGCCGCTGCCGCAACTGCCTCGCCGGACGCCGCCACCTCTGCGCCAACACCTCAGGCGTAGGCGTCAATCGCAACGGCGCCTTCGCCGAGTTCATCGTCCTGCCTATGACCAACATCTGGCAGCACGCCCCCGGCATCAATCAGGACGTCGCCGCCATCTTCGATCCCTTCGGCAACGCCGTCCACACCGCGCTCGAGTTTCCCGTGCTCGGCGAAGACGTCCTCGTCACCGGCGCTGGCCCCATCGGCATCATGGCCGCCGCCGTCGCCCGCCACGCCGGAGCCCGCTACGTCGTCATCTCCGACCCCAACCCCTACCGCCGCGCACTCGCCGAAAAAATCGGCGTCACCCTCGCAGTCGATCCAAGAGCTACGACCCTCGCCGCCGCCCAGCAGCAACTCGGCATGGCAGAAGGTTTCGACATCGGCCTCGAAATGTCCGGCAACCCCCAGGCCTTCCGCGACATGCTCGCCAGCATGAGCCACGGCGCAAAGATCGCCATGCTCGGCATCCCCGCCGAAGAGATCGCCATCGACTGGAACCGCGTCGTCTTCAACCAACTCACCATCCGCGGCATCTATGGCCGCGAGATGTACGAGACCTGGTACAAGATGACCGTCATGCTCGAGTCCGGCCTCGACATCTCCCCCGTCATCACCCACCGCATGAACTGGCGCGACTTCGAAGACGGCTTCGCCGCCATGCGCTCCGGCAACTCCGGCAAAGTCATCCTCGACTGGGCCGACATAAGCTAACCGCGCTTCACGAGCACCACAAAAAACTCCGGGTGCCCCATCCTTCGCTGCCTCACCGCGAAGGGTGGGATTCCATACCTCCATCCCACCCAATATCATTCTTACGCGCAGCGGGAAGACTTGCTTCTGCCGTTGCCCCCGCACCAAAAAAACTGTCATCCTGAGCGAGCGTAGCGTAGCCGAAGGACCTGCATTTGCCTTGGACTCATCAGCCAGGAAACGACCCCAAAAACACTCCTTCATTGCACCTTAAGCTAACCAAAGCTAAAGTCATCCTTGTGATTGCCACCGTCAAAGCAGCAAAGCGCTGGGCCACCACCCTGCTCCTCACCGCTGGCGTCTTCGCCACACAAGCCCGTGCCCAGCAGCCCGTCTCCATCGACCTCACCCAGGCACTCACCCGAGCCCAGACCAACGAGCCCACCTTCGCCGCCGCTTCCGCCGCCAGCCGTGTCGCCAAACTCGACCATTCCATAGCCCGCTCCGCGCTCCTCCCCACCGCCATTTATCACAATCAATATCTCTACACGCAACCCAACGGCTTCACCAATCAGGCAGGCTCGACCGGCACGCAATCGGCCCCCCGCTTCATCGCCAACAACGCCATCCGCGAGTACGCCAGCCAGGCCGTCGTCACCGAAACCATCGGCCTCCAGCAACTCACCGCCGTCAGCCGCGCCGCCGCAGCAGCCGCCATAGCCACTGCAGAATTGGAGATCACCCGCCGCGGCCTGGTAGCCACCGTCGTCGGCCTCTTCTATACCTCCGCCGCCGCCGATCGCAAACTCACCGTTGCCCAGCGCGCCGCCAATGAAGCCGCCAGCTTCACCACCCTCACCCAGCAGCGCGAGTCCGCCCGCGAAGGCGCTCACGCCGACGTCGTCAAGGCCCAGCTTCAGCAGCAGCAGCGCGACCGCGACCTCGCCGACGCCCGCCTGCAAGCGCAACGGTCCCGGCTCGAGTTAGCCGTCCTCCTCTTTCCCGACCCACGCACTCCCTACGCTCTCACGCTCCCAGGCACACCCGCACCCCTGGCCACGCGCGACGAGATCAACGCCGCCGCAGCCCACGCCAATCCCGAACTCCAAAGCGCCCTCGCATCTCTCCGCGCCAGCGGGCTCGACGTTCGCTCCGCCCGCGCCGCCTATCTCCCCAGCATCGGCCTCAACTACACCTACGGCATCGACGCCGAACAGTTCGCCAAACACAGTCCCCTGGGAGCCAACAATCTCGGCTACTCCGCCGCCGCCACGCTCGACATCCCCATTTGGGACTGGTTCACCACCCAGCATCGCATCAAGCAGGCCGAGATCCTCCGCGACTCCGCGAAGGTCGCCCTCTCCGCCACCCAGCGCCGCCTCATCGCCCAGCTAGACGAGCTTTACGCCGAGGCAGCAGCCTCCCGCGACCAGCTCCAGTCCCTCGATCTCAGCGTCATCACCGCCGACGAAAGCCTTCGCCTCACCCGTCTCCGCTACACCGCAGGCGAGGCCACCGCACTCGAAATCGTCGACGCACAAAACTCCCTCACCACCGCCGAGCTCGCCCGCGAAGACGGCACCCTCCGCTACCAGACCGCCCTCGCCAACCTCCAGCTCCTCACAGGAACCCTCTAATGCGCTCGACTAATGCCACCGCGGATCATTTTCACAACTTCCGGAGCCAGCAGCATCTCCGTCATCCTGAGCGTAGCGAAGGACCCCTGCATTTTGCTCCCAACATCCCGGGTGCCCCATCGGCAAGCTGGAGGTCGCGCAGCATATGGCACCTGTATTTTGCTCGCAACATCTCGGGTGCCCCATCCTTCGCAGCCCTATCGCGAAGGGTGGGAGCGACAACCCTCCCCCTCCTCCTTCTCCTAGCCCTCGGCTGTACCAAGCCCGAAGCCACCCCCGCGCCCGAGGTCTACGTCCAGGCCGCCCATCCCACAATGGGCATCATCTCCGAGCAGATCACCGCCGATGCCAGCCTGGCCCCCCTAGCGCAAGCCGCCATCTCCCCGCGCATCACCGCCCCCGTCAAGCGCTTCCTCGTCCAGCGCGGCGCGCATGTCAAAGCCGGTCAACTGCTCGCCACCCTCGAAAGCACCGACCTCGCCGCCGCCGCACTCGATAGCAAGGGCAGCTATACCGCCGCACAAGGAACCTTCGCCACGGCCACCGGAGCGCAAGTCCCCGAAGACACGGCCAAAGCCAACACCGATCTCGCGCAGGCCAAAGCCAACCTCGACCTCAGCCAATCCATCGTCAAGGGCCGCACCCAACTCTTCACCCAGGGAGCCATCCCCGGCCGCGATCTCGACACCGCCAAAGCCGCACTCATCCAGGCGCAAGCCGCCTATGACGTCGCGAAGCTCCACCGCGACTCGCTCCAGAGCGTCAGCCGCAAAGCCTCCCTCCAGTCCGCCGCCGGGCAGTTGGACTCCGCAAAAGGGAAGTACCTCGGCGCCGAAGCTCAACTCAGCTACACCGAGATCCGCAGCCCCATCGACGGCGTCGTCACCGACCGCCCCCTCTTCGCCGGAGAGACCGCCTCCGCAGGCACAGCCCTCATCACCGTCATGGATACCTCCGCCCTCCTCGCCAAGCTCCACATCGCCCAGGCGCAGGCCCAGCAGCTCTCCCTCGGCGCAGACGCCACAATCAAGGTCCCCGGCCTCGACGAGCCCGTCCCCGCAAAGGTCTCGTTCATCAGCCCCGCGCTCGATCCCGGCAGCACGACCATAGAGATCTGGCTCCGCGTGGACAACCGCGCCGGCAAGCTCAAAGCCGGCACCCCCGTCCGAGCCACCATCACCGGCCGCACTGTCCCCAACGCCCTCCAGATCCCCGCCGACGCCCTCCAGACCGCCGCCGACGGCGCTGCCAGATTCGTCATGCTCATCGCGCCAGACAACACCGCACTCAAGCGCACCGTCACCATCGGCATCCAAACCCCCGAGACCGTCCAGATCCTCTCCGGCCTCTCCACCGCCGACAACGTCATCACCACCGGCTCCTTCGCCCTCGAAGACAAGACGAAGGTCAAAATCGGCACGCCTCCCGACCAGAACGGCACCGACGACAAATGACCGCCCCCACTGAACCCTTCTGGTTAGCTCGTTCCGCCCGGACGATCTTCTTCTTCCTCATCGTCCTCACCCTCGCTGGCGTCTACGCCGCCTTCCAGCTCCCCATTGCCGTCTTTCCGGATACCAACTTTCCCCGCGTGGTCATCGGCATCGACAACGGCGTCATGCCCGTCGAGCAGATGCAGGTCACCATCACCAAGCCCATCGAAGACGCCATCAACAGCGTCCCCGGCCTTGTCACCGTCCGCAGCACCACCAGCCGGGGCTCCGCCGAAATCAGCCTCTTCTTCGACTGGAACGCGGACATGTTCCGCACCCTGCAACTCACAGACGCCGCCCTGGCCAAGGTGCAGCAGACCCTCCCAGCCACCGCCCGCATCACCACCAACCGCCTCACCTTCGCCACCTTCCCCATCCTCGCCTACGCCCTCACCGCAGACGACATGGGCACGCAAACCGTCTCCCAGTCGCGCCTCTGGGAGATAGCCACCTACGACCTCAGGCCCCCCCTCAACCGCGTCAATGGTGTCAGCATCGTCCTCGTTCAGGGAGGTCAGGTCCCCGAGTTCCACATCATTCCCAACCTCGCCCGCCTCCAGGCCTCCGGCGTCACATTGCTCGACCTCGTCAACGGCGTGCAGGCCGCCAACATCATCGACTCCCCCGGCCTCTACGAGGCTAACCACCAGCTCATCCTCGCCCTCATCGGGGCCCAGGCCCACAACGTCTCCGAGCTTGCCAACCTCGTCCTCAAAACCACCCCCGGCGGAGCCCCCGTTCGCGTCGCCGACGTCGCCTCTGTCGTCCCCGCCGCCATGCCCGTGTACACCACGGTTACGGCGAACGGTAAACCATCTGTTCTCATCAACATCAACCGCCAACCATTAAGTAATACTGTCACGGTAGCCAAAGCCGTAGCCGCCGAAATTGCCCAGCTCGCGACCAAGCTACCCCCCGGCGTCCACATCACCCCCTTCTACGACCAGTCCGAGCTCGTCCGCGAGTCCATCTCCAGCGTCCGCGACGCCATCTTTATCGGCCTCGTCCTCGCCTGCATCATCCTCTTCCTCTTTCTCCGCGACTGGACCTCGTCCCTCATCGCCGGCCTCGTCATCCCCGTCACCGTAGCCATTACCATCCTCTTCCTCTGGATCATTGGGGAAAGCTTCAACCTGATGACCCTCGGTGGCCTTGCCGCCGCCATCGGCCTCGTCATCGACGACGCCATCGTCGTGGTCGAAAACATCGTCGTCCACCGCGACCACGGCGAATCCCCCCTCAACGCCGTCCGTCTTGCCCTCCGTGAGATCACCGTCCCCCTCATCGGCTCCACCCTCACCCCGGTCGTCGTCTTTCTCCCCCTCGTCTCCGTCACAGGCGTCACCGGCAGCTTCTTCCGAGCTCTCGCCGTCACCATGACCGCCGCCCTCCTCACCTCGCTCCTCCTGGCCCTAACCCTCACCCCAGCCCTGAGCCTCTCTTTATTGCGAAGAAAAAAGCCCCTCCTCCCAAGCGAAGCTGTCCCCGACGAATCTGTCATCCTGAGCGAAGGCGAAGCCGCAGCCGAAGGACCTGCATTTTCTTCAACCACAGAATCCCCGGGTGCCCCATCCTTCGCAGCCTCACCGCGAAGGGTGGGAGACGACGCCCCCGACGACCCCGAAAACGGCCCCGTCATGCGCCGCGTCCTCCAAACCCACAAGCGCACCCTTACCTGGACCCTCGCCCACCCCCTCTATCTCACCCTCATCTGCCTCGGCCTCGTAGTCGTCGGATTCTTCAGCTATCGCGCTCTCGGCTCCGACCTCCTCCCCGCGATGGACGAAGGCGCGTTCATCCTCGACTACATCATGCCCGCCGGCAGCTCCCTCACCGAGACCAACCGCGTCCTCCAGCACGTCGAGCAGATCCTCCGCCACGATCCCGATGTCCTCATCACCTCCCGCCGCACCGGCCTCCAGATGGGTCTCTCGCCCGTCACCGAAGCCAACACTGGCGACTTCACCGTCCGCCTCAAAACCCACCACTCCCGCCCCATCGACGAGATCATCGCCGACATCCGAGCCCAGCTCAAATCCACCGAGCCCGAGCTTGACGTCGAGTTCACCCAGGTCCTGCAAGACATGATCGGCGACCTCTCCAACTCGCCCGAGCCCATCCAGATCAAGCTCTTCGCCCCCGATCAGGCGCTCCTCAACGACCTCGGCCCCCGCGTCCAGGCCGCCATCAGCAAGATCCCCGGCGTCGTCGACACCCAGAACGGCATCGACAACACCATCTCCGGCCCCGCCACCAACTTCCAGATCGACCCCGTCCTCGCCGCCCGTCTCGGCTTCACCCCGGCCGAGGTTGCCGAGGACGCCACCGCCATCCTCGACGGCCTCCCCACCGCAAATCCCGCCATCGTCAATGGCCGCCCCTACACCATCCGCGTCCGCCTGCCGCAGGAGAACCGCGCCTCCCTCGACGCCATCCAGAACACCGTCTTCAACTCCAGCACCGGTCACACCGCCACCCTCGGCTCCATGGCTCAGGTCACCCAGCTCCCGCCACAGAATGAGATCCGCCGCGAAAACCTGCAGCAGCTCATCGTCGTCAGCGGCCGACTCGAAGGCTCCGACCTCGGCACCGCCATGGCTCAGGTCCAAACCACCGTAGACAGCCTGCACCTCCCCTCAAGCGTCCGCGTCGAGTACGGCGGCACCTACCAGGAACAGCAGAAATCCTTCCACGATCTCCTCCGCGTTCTCCTCCTCGCCCTCGCCCTCGTCTTCGGAGTCCTGCTGGCGGAGTTCCGCAACTTCGCCGCACCCATCGCCATCCTCACCAGCTCCGTCCTCTCCATCGCCGGCGTCGTCCTCGCCCTCTTCCTCACCCAGACCAGCTTCAACGTAGCCAGCTTCATGGGTCTCATCATGGTCATCGGCATCGTCGCCAAAAACGGCATCCTCCTCCTCGATGCCGACGAAAAATACCGCTCCGAAGCAACCGATCCGGCCTTCAACCTGCCATCCCTCAGCACAACACCCGGCTCCCCCTCTGATTTGTCATCCCGCAGCGCAGCGGAGGGATCTGCTTCTTCCACCACCCTCCTAACCCCGTCATCTCGACCGGAGCCGCAGGCGGAGTGGAGAGACCCCCGCATTTCGCCTTTTTCCACCACCCCCAACCGTCCGGGTGCCCCATCCTTTGCAGCCTCATCGCAAAGGGTGGGAGAGGACATAGCCTACCAAGCCACCCTCCACGCCGCCCAGCGCCGCCTCCGCCCCATCGTCATGACGGCCATCGCCGCCGTCTGCGGCATGCTCCCCCTGGCCTTCGCCCTGGGCGCAGGCTCGCAGATGCTCCAACCCCTCGCCATCGCCGTCATTGGAGGCCTCATCCTCTCCGTCTTCCTCTCCCTCATCGTCACCCCGTTCCTCTACTACCGCCTCACCGCTCACCGCACCAACTAGCTCCCCCCACGCGGATATCCCATCTTCCCGCAGCCTTTTGTTTGTCATCCTTCCTTTTTGTTTGTCATCCTTCGCGCAGCGGGAGGATCTGCGTCTGCCGTTGTCTGTTCTCATACCACCTTGCAATCCGCCCGGGGTGCCCCATCCTTCGCAGCCTCACCGCGAAGGGTGGGAGACGACCATCTACCCTACCCAGCACTCTCTCTTACCCACCCAAAATCCGTCATCTCGACCGAAGCGAAGCGAAGTGGAGAGACCCCCGCATTTCGTCGTTGCTATTGCCGCTGCCATTGCTCGTGCCATCGCCTCTCGTTTGTCATCCCGCAGCAAAGCGAAGGGATCTGCTTTTCTTCCCCAACCGCAAACCCCAACCCAAACCAACCCAACAAATCCCTGTCAAGCAAGAATTCCGCCAACACCCCCAGAATCAACAACATCCAAATGGGCAAAACACCCCCTCAACCTGCTAAAATAGATACAGACGACAGAAAGCCCCGTGATCCTCTCACGGGGCTTTCCCCTTTAGAATGAATATTTTACGAGCAACCCCTTTAGAATGAAGATTATAGGGTCGTTATATTCGCTAAGTGATTGCATCGAAGGAACTTGGCGAAAAGGGGGTGGGGGGGTACCCTACTTACTCCCCACCACCATCACTGTAAAAGTTCCCGGCAAAGCAGCCGGCCGAGGCCGCGGATTTGCCGCCGTAGCCGCTGGAGCCGGACCCATCTGAGCCGCTACCAGGTACACCCGTCCGGTACCAGAGTCGAAGGCCATCGTCCGCGCCCCTTTTTGCGTGGTCACCGTCTGCAAAACTTTATAGTCCGGCGTAGAGGCATCGACCACCGTCAGCGTCCCATCGCCGTTCGAGCTGAACGCCAGATGCCGCGCCGCATCGAATCCAGCTGCATCCGGTCCGGTCCCGACCGGCACCAGCTTCACCACCTTACCCGAGTCCGCATCGGTCACCGCCATCACCTTGCCGTCGCAGACCGAGAACAGCTTCCGCCCCGCCCGGTCGATCGCCTGGCCGCTCGGCGACTCACATCCCGTCAACGGCCACTCCGCCGTCACCTTCATCGACTTCGCATCCAGCCGCGCAATCGAATTCTTCGTTTCAATATTTACGAAGACCGTTCCTTTACCGTCCGCCTGCGGAAACTCAGGCTTGCCCGAAAGCTTCACCGTTCCAATCGCCTTCAGCCCAACCGCGTCGATCACCGTCGCATCCATGCTGCGCCCGTTGACCGCCCAGACCGTCTTCGTCACCGGCTCGAACACGATGCCATCCGGATTCATGCCCGCCGGAATCGACTGCACCTTCGCGAAGCTCTTGCGGTCGAAGACCACAACCTCATTGCCCGCGCCGCCGCTGATGAATCCGTACTTCCCAACAGCGTCGAGCGCGACGCCATGCGTGCCTTTCAGATCGGCAATTGCCCCCACCGATTTGCCAGCCTTCGTGTCGATCACCTCGACCCGCGTCCCATGCGTCACATACAGCAGATGCGCCGTTGGATCGGCCAGCAGATAATCCCATCCACCCTCGCCGCCAATCGTCCACTTGTCGATCACGCGAAACGAT
>JBDTDX010000005.1:0-5770 GCA_039922815.1 Granulicella sp. | reverse complement strand
GGTACGGTCGGATGGCTCGCGCAGAATCTGCTCCCCGACCGAAAACCTCGATCTCTACGCCGCGACCATTGGCGGTCTTGGCCTGACTGGCGTCATCACCTGGGCCAAGCTGCGGATGAAGCCCATCATCTCCCGCAAGATCGACTACCAGGGAATTCAGTTCCACGGGATCGACGAGTTCCTCGACCTGACACGCCAGAGCGAGCACATCGAATACACGGTGAGTTGGATCGATTGCGCCTCGACCGGCAAGAACTTCGCGCGCGGCGTCTTCATGCAGGGTGATCATTCCCAACTCCCGGCAGCGCTCACGCAGTCGCCTGAGCCAAAGCTGGTGTTTCCCTTCGATGCCCCGGGATTTGCGCTCAATCACACGACGGTCAGTATGTTCAATACGGCCTTCTTTCACAAGCAGCTCAAGCCGCGCGTCAGCGCCTTGCAGGATTACGAGCCCTTCTTCTATCCGCTGGACAAGGTACTTCACTGGAACCGCATGTATGGCAAGAATGGCCTCCTGCAATTCCAATACGCAATCCCGTGGGAGAGTGCACGCGAAGGCACGATCGCCATCTTGCAGGAGGTTGCCAAGTCCGGCCTCGCCTCCTTTCTCGCCGTGCTCAAGGCCTTTGGCGATGTCCCTTCGCCCGGTATGATGAGTTTTCCGCAGCCCGGCATCACGCTTGCACTCGATTTCCCCATCAAAGCGGACAAGAGCTTTCCTCTCTTCGAGCGCCTGGCGGATATGACGCGCGATTTTGGCGGCAAGCTTTACCCGGCAAAGGATGCCGCCATGACGGCATCTCAGTTTCAGGCGTTCTATCCTCAGTGGGAGCATTTCGCTCGCTATCGCGACCCACTGCTTACCTCCAGCTTCTGGGAGCGCGTCACCGGAGATCGACCAACACTATGAGCACCTCACTCGCGACACAGCAGACATCCGGCCCAAAGAAGATTCTCGTCCTCGGCGCGACCTCAGGTATTGCCGAGGCTACCTGCCGCATCTGGGCCGCTCAGGGAGCGAGGCTTTTCCTCGCCGCCCGCAATGGAGACAAGCTGGCCGCAGTCGCAGCCGACCTCAGAACGCGCGGCGCGAGCTACGTCGACACGGCCGTCGTTGATCTCGACGATACCGCCCAGCACCCTGCGCTCCTGGCCCATGCCATCAACTCGCTCACCGGTATGGATATCGCCTATCTCACGCACGGAGTTCTCGGCCAGCAGCCACAGGCGGAGCAGGACTTCGCACAAGCCGAGCAGATTCTGCACACCAATCTGATCGCTCCCATCTCGATGCTGACCTGGCTGGCAAACTACTGCGTTCAGCGACACGCCGGCGTGCTGGCAGTCATCTCCTCGGTAGCGGGAGACCGCGGCCGCAAGTCGAACTATCTTTATGGCTCGTCGAAGGCTGGGCTGTCGGCGTTTCTCGGCGGTCTGCGCAACCGCGTCGACCGCGAAGGCGTGACGGTCCTGACGATCAAGCCGGGACCCACGAAGACAGCGATGACTGCAGGCGTGAAGGGCTCCGAGAAATTTGCAGACGTCAATACGGTCGCAAAGAGTATCGCAGCCGCGATCGACAAACGCCGCGACTGCCTCTATGTCCCTTCCAAGTGGCAGCCAATCATGTTCGTGATCCGCAACATACCCGAGAGTATTTTCAAGAAACTCAATCTCTGATCGGTATGGAGATCGTCTGAATCCATCAACGGCCGCTCTGCCAATCGAGCCATTTTGCGTGACCGCGCGGTTCCGGTTTAGGGTTCAATAGAGAGACGAAGGTGTCTATGCTTTCAAGGCGCAGAGTATTGCAGGGAGCGGCTCTGGTGGCAGCGGGTTCAGCTATCCGTGCTGCTCACGGCTGGGCACAGAATCAGCTGGTGGCTGGTCAGGCTCCCGTGGCTGCGACAAACTCTGGACTGGTGCGCGGCTTCATCGATGAAGATGTTCTCGTCTTCAAGGGCATTCCCTATGGAGACGATACGGCGAAGCGGCGCTTTCAGCCTCCCGTAAGGCCGGCCCCCTGGGTCGGCATCCGCGATGCGGTTGCCTTTGGCCCTCAGTCCCCGCAGCAGCCACGTACCCGCAAAAATCGAAGCACCTTCTCCCCACTCGATGAGATCAGTCCCGTCAGCAGTGAGGATTGCCTTCACCTCAATGTCTGGACGGCGGGTCTGCGTGATAACCGGAAGCGGCCAGTGATGGTGTATGTGCATGGCAGCGGCTATACGAGCGGCAGCAGTAACGGACCAATTTACAACGGCGTGCGCCTGGTCAAAAGAGGCGATGTTGTGGTCGTGACGCTCAATCACCGGCTCAATCTTTTTGGCTATCTTTATTTGAAGGAACTCGGCGGCCCCGAGTTTGCGGATAGCGGCAACGTCGGCCAACTCGACCTGGTGCTTGCCCTCGAATGGGTGCGCGATAATATCGCAGAGTTCGGGGGGGATCCTCGGCGAGTTCTGATCTTCGGCCAGGGCGGCGGAGGGGCAAAGTGCGCAACCCTGATGGCGATGCCGAAGGCTAAAGGGCTGTTTCATCGCGTCGCCACCATGAGTGGAAGTCAGATCACGGTAGCCTCTCCCGAGCGTGCGACGGCAACCGCAAAGCTTGTATTGGCGGGCCTCGGCCTCACCCGGGCGAACATGGCAAACCTCAAAGACCCGGCAAAGCTGTCGATGGAGAAGCTGGTCGCATCTATCCACACAAGCAACTACTTCGGCCCTGTTCGCGATGCGCGCTCGGTGCCCCGCGATCCTTTTGCTCCCGGTGCGCCCTCACTCTCCGCAAATATCCCGATGATTCTCGGCACCACGCATGACGAGACGCGTCTCTCGATCGGTGAGACAGATGCCTCCCTGTTTACCCTGCAATGGGAGCAGCTGCCAACTCATCTGGAGAAATATCGTCCTCTGCTCGGCGACCTCAAGACGGACGAGATTATCGCTCTCTATCGAGAGTGGTACCCATCCTATTCGGCAAGTGATGTTTTCTTCGCCGCGACGACAGCCTTCCAGGCATGGAGAGGCAGCCTTATCGAAAGCGAACGGCGAGCCACTCAACCGAGAGGCGCAGTCCGATCGGGCGGCGGGCTCACATGGGTCTATGAGTTCGACTGGAAGAGCCCGGTCGAGCATGGGAAATGGGGTGCATCGCGCTCGATGGACCTCCCGTTCCTCTTTGATAATGCACAGCTTACCGCGTCGATGACCGGCGGTGGGCTCGTCGCCGAACAACTCGCCGGCCAGATGGCCGCATCCCTGATTACCTTCGCTGATACAGGAGATCCCAATAACGCCGCCATCCCTAAATGGCCCCGTTACGATCTGACCCAGCGTGCGACGTTGTGCTGGAACAGGACTTCAGAGGTAAAGAATGACCCGCGAAGCAACGAACGAAAGCTCTTTGCGTCGGTTGCTTATGTACAGCCGGGAACCTGACGGTTTGCTCCGAGGTCATCGAGCTGTGAAGATTTGTAACGTTTGCGACCTTTTTCGAAATCTTCGATCCAATTGAAATCATGGGGAAAACTACAGGATGAGATGGATACTTAGGCTGATCGCCGTGGGATGCGTGGTCTTCCTGGCGGCGCAATTTGTGCGTCCGCAGCTAACAAATCCACCCGTAACCGCAGAGATTCAGGCACCGCCGCAGGTCAGGGCGATCCTCAAGAATTCCTGCTATAGCTGCCATTCGAACCAGACTGAGCTTCCGTGGTTCGACCAGATTGTCCCTGCATATTGGCTCGTGCAGCACGACGTCAAAGAAGCGCGGTTGCACCTCAACTTCTCGGAGATTGGCAATAAGCCTGCGGCAGTGCAGCGTGCGATGCTGTTCGAAGCCATAACTCAAATCCAACTTGGCGCGATGCCTCTGCCTAGCTACCTGAAGGCGCATTCTCATGCGGCGTTGAGCCCGGCGGACCTCGCTGTGTTGAAGAATTATCTCAATCCTTTTGGAGAGCTTCCCCACGCCAATGCTGCCTTGACGAAGGCTGGCGGCGATGAGTTCCATGCCTGGACGAGTGCAAGCAAGCCCGCGACCGGGGTGCAGCCCGCGCCTAACGGTCTTGCCTTCATGCCTGACTACAAAAACTGGCAAGCGATTAGCACCACCGATCGTGGCGACAATCACACCATGCGTGTCATCACTGCGAACGACATTGCCATTAAAGCGATTGAAAATCGGCAAATTCAGCCGTGGCCAGATGGTGCCGCAATCGCAAAGATCGCCTGGAATCAGGTTGTCGACGAGAAAGGAATCGTCCACGCCGACAAATTCGTGCAGGTTGAGTTCATGGTGAAGGACAAGACGAAATACTCTTCGACCGCAGGCTGGGGGTGGGGGCGATGGAGAGGAACCGATCTGAAGCCTTACGGGGAAAATGCCGACTTTACAGGCGAGTGCGTCCGCTGCCACCAGCCGGTCGCTGGCAATGACTTCGTCTTCACCATGCCGGTGGCGCGCAACGGGGAGGAGAAGCGATGAAGATCTTTGCTGCCTTTAGCCTGCTTACCGTTCTTTGCACCATGGGTTGCAACCATGCACCGGCGCCGAGGGATCTCTTCAATGACGGGGCTGCAATTCCTGCCGGTGCGCCCATCCAGCCGTTTGCATGGAGGGTGATCACCTCGTCCATCGACCCTGGCCACCAGACTATGTCCACGCTCTTTGGCAACGACGTCGCGATTGAAAGCGCCCGTTCGCCAAACCATACTGACTATCCGGCGGGAGCGGTGCTGGCGCGGGTTACATGGGCTCAAAAGGAGGACGTGCACTGGTTCGGCGCTCGGATTCCGAAGCGATTTGCGTCCATGGAGATCGTGCGCGTAGAGCAGGGAACAGGGCGCAAGCCTGTCTCGAATTATGAGCGGCTCGTAGGACTGGCACTACAGCCCGCTACGGATACTCCGGCTGAAGTTGAAGTAGACAAGGACTCCATCCTCGGGCAACGGGCGTCGGTGATGCCCTAGTGTTGCACCCTGCAAAGAATAAGGCTGGACGCTTGTGGCGTCCAGCCTTATCTTTTGTGCCGGGAAAAGTTACTCTAGGACCGATCCACCGCGCGTTCCCTTGGGACGACGGTTTGCCTGGAGGACCTTCTTGCGCATACGCAGCGACTTGGGCGTAACCTCAACGAGTTCGTCGTCGGCAACAAACTCGATGGACTGCTCGAGCGTGAGTTGCTTGTAGGGGACGAGGCGGACGGCATCATCCGAACCGGAGGCGCGCATGTTGGTCAGCTTCTTTTCGCGAACGCAGTTGACGTCGAGGTCGTTGTCGCGGGAGTGCTCGCCGATAATCATGCCTTCGTAGACCTCGAAGCCATCCGGAACGAAGAGGATGCCACGGTCCTGGATGCCGTCCAGCGCATACATGGTCGTGATGCCCTGGCGGTCAGAGATGAGAGCGCCGGTAGGTCGCTGCGGAATCTCGCCCGAATAGGGGATGTATTCGCCGGCGATCGAGTTCATGACGATCGTGCCGCGAGTCTCTGTAAGCATCTCATTCCTAAGGCCGATCAGGCCGCGGGAGGGGACCTTGAACTCCATGCGGACGCGGCCTGAGCCATGATTGGCCATCTTGACCATCTCACCTTTTCTCGGTCCGAGCCGTTCGATGACGGTGCCGACGAAGTTCTCGGGAACGTCGATGGTGAGGACTTCACTCGGCTCCATCAATTCGCCATCGACGCGCTTGGTGACGATGGTCGGACGCGAAACCATCAGCTCAAAGCCTTCGCGACGCATCATTTCGATCAGCACGGAGA
>JBDTDX010000004.1:0-4486 GCA_039922815.1 Granulicella sp. | reverse complement strand
GCCCAATAGGGATTGCCTGCCTCGCCCAGGTCGCCCGGTTTTTCCAGCAGAAACATCGTGCCCGGCTCCATCTGCTCCGGAATCCACTCTTCGAGAAAGTCCAACTCCGCCATGGTGCTGTCCCCTTTTGCGTGCGGTTACGTTCGTCGATCTTTTGTTTCCTCGGGATGTATTCTGCGGCTTCGTGTCTCCTTTGCGCTGCACTGCTTATGGTGCAAAGAATAACGGATATTCTGGCGGTGTCAATTGGGGCTGTGAATATCTGGGAGCCCGGGTTGGTTCGCGCGTATAGATTGCCGGATGCCACCCAGATATCTCATTCTCAGCGAGAGGGATAAAGGGCCCGATACATCTCGCGGTTGCGGAGGATGGCCTGAACGTAGTCTCGGGTCTCCGTGTAGGGGATGGATTCGACGAACTCGGGAATGTCCTTGTAGTCGCCCGCCGAGAGCCACTGGCGGATGGGGACGTCCCCGGCGTTGTAGGCCGCCAGAGCGTATTCCTTCTGGCCGCCGAAGCGGTCGAGCACCTGCTTGAGGTTGAGGGTGCCAAGTTGGATGTTTGTGGTCGGGTTCAGGAGTTGGTTGGTGGTGAAGTGCTTGATCTTCTGCTTTTTGGCCATGGACTTGCCGACCGAGGGCAGCAACTGCATGAGGCCGTAGGCATTCGCGCGGCTGACGGCACCGGGGTTGAACTCCGATTCCTGACGGATGAGGGAGGCGACCAGATAGGGGTCGAGGCCGTTGCGACTTGCATTGGCGACGAGATCAGACCAGTAGGGTTTGGGAAACAAGAGCTGCCAATAGACGGCGGGGACCTGGTCGAACGGGAGCGTGTAGAAGGAGAGCCCACTGTGCTTCATCGATTGAATGGCGCGGGTGTACTCGCCGAAGGAGGCGTAGATTTCGGCCTGCCCGAGAGCTCCCCATTGTGAGGCGGTGGGGCTTGCGGCGATCTCGGGGCCAATGTACTCGTTGAGCGCAGCGTTGGCGAGCAGGCGGGCCTTGATGAGATGGATATCGTTCTCGGGGAGCTCTCCGGTGAGCTCGGGGATGACGGGCGGCTTGATGGCGGCGAGTACGGGAGATGGCGCTGCGGGCGCCTGATTGCTGAGGACAGCGAGGCGTTGGCGGGCGAGGAGGGCGTAGTAGAAGTTGACATAGGTATCGGCGACGGCGTGGTAGTAGTTCACGGCCTGACCGAAATTATGCTCCTGCTCCTCGTAGATGCGGCCTCGCCAGTAGAGAGCGTTGGGAACCTCGATGCCGGCGGTGTATTGCTGGATTTGCTCGTCCATCAGGCGAGCTGCATCCGGGAATCTGCGGAGGCGATAGCTGAGCCAGGCGGCGCGCCAGTGAGCCGAGGGAGCATAGGTGCTGGAGGGAAAGAGCGTGACGAGCTGGAGGTAGTCGGTGATGGCGTGGGCATAGTCACGTTTGATGAGGTACATGTTGCCGCCCGAGTAGAGGGCCTCCTCAAGCCAGTGGCTACGCGGGAAACGCTGGGTCATCTGGGCGATCAGGGCATCATGCTGACCTTGATTGTTATCGTTGCGGGCAAGCTCGGAGAGGAGGTAGAGCTTGAGCGCGGCACTGTCGTCGTTGGTCTCCGGGAGGCGCTCGGCGACGCCGCGGCTGAGGCGCTTCAGCTTGAGGTCGCAGACGGCGGCGTAGATATCGAGAGCGTCACGGTCGGTGGAGCTTAGGCTGCTGCTGTTCTTCTGGATGGCGTGGTATTCGTCGCTGGCTTCGGCGTAGTGTTTCGCCGCGTAGAGTTGGTCGGCGTGCGACTTCTGCTCGGCTGCGGTGAGTTGGACGCCCATCGCCTGAAGCTGGGTGCGGGACTGTGTGGCCTCGAAGCTGAGTGGAAGGGTGAGGTAGAGGCTGCGAAAGATGGGAGCTGCATGGCCGGGGTCGCCAGAGAGCTGGTAGGCGCGGCCGAGGGCGTAGCGGAAGTCCGCGTGGGTAGCCTGTGGGGTGTTGGCGAGGGCCTGGAGAACGGTGAGGGCTCCCTGCGGATTGCTTTGCTGGATATAGGCATTGGCGAGGAGGATTGGGGCGTTGGGGATGAAGATGCTATCGGGATGCCGGTCTGCAAAGTGGTCGAGAAGAGCGTAGGCCTGATCGCCCTGAGCACCTTGCAGCGCAGCCTGAGCGCCGAGGTAGTCGGCGTAGTCGTCGAGCGCTTTGCCAGTTATGCTGGCCTGCTTATAGGCGGCGACGGCCTCGGGAAAGCGGTGGTCCAACGTGTAGGCGTGGCCGAGGGCTAGCCAGGCTGCGGCTGCTCCTTCGCCCGGATGTGCGCGGGCATAATTGAGTACGCCGCTATAGGCCGCGGGCGAGCGAGTGGACGCGAGTTGCTGGGCCATGGGGCGGAGCTGCGCGGATGCGATGAAAGCGCTGGTGAGCTTGCGGCTCTGCGGTGTGACCGGGGAGACTATTTTTTTGCTTCGCTTGTGGCTGGCGGCGGCTTTCTTTGAGACTGCTTTTCCAGGTTTAGATTTTTTCGGAGTGACGGCTTTAGTAGCGCCAGCCTTGTGGGAAGGCTTTGGAGCTACCTTTGAGGCGCTCTTTCGCGTCGTGCTGGATTTTATGTGCTGCGTCGCTCCGAGCATCACCGGCATTGCAGCGGAGATCGTTAGCATCGCAACGATGCTGCACGCTATTGTCCTGCTCGCTTTCGTCCAACCCACCGTGGCCCTCACTTGAAAATCTACTTACAGTACGACTGTAAGCTGCAATTCCGATTGCGGGAGAGGATCGGAACCACGCGAGATACATCTTTCTGCAAGGATCGATTCTTCAAGGAACGGAAGCTCCCTTTGCCGCCGAAGCGAATCGGCATTTAGACTAGGGATGTTGCAGTTGATACCTATGCCAGCGATTCAAGCTCCAGTTACGGAAGAGATTCACCCCGACGTTGCGCTGGTTGCACGCGCAAAGAAGGGGGACACGGCTGCGTTCGAGCAGCTTGTGCGTCAGTATGACCGGCAAATCTTCCGGGTGGCGCAGCACATCACCCAGAATCGCGAAGATGCGGAAGACATTACTCAGGACGCCTTTCTCAAGGCCTACGAGAAACTGGAACAGTTCCAGGGAAACTCGAAATTTTCGACGTGGCTGGTGCGGATTGCGGTCAACGAAAGCCTGATGCGGCTGCGGAAGCGCAAGACCAGCAAAACGGTTTCGATGGATGAGGATGTGCAGACGGAAGAGGGGTCGATTCCACGGGATTTCTCGGAATGGCGACCAAATCCGGAGCAACTTTACGCTCAAGCGGAGCTTGGAGAGATCCTTCGGAAGACAATTCAGGGGCTGCCTCCAGGATTTCGAACCGTTTTCACCCTGCGGGACATCGAAAACTTATCTACGGAGGAGACTGCCGAGGCGCTCGGGTTGAGCGTACCGGCGGTCAAGTCTCGATTGTTGCGGGCACGTCTCCAGCTTCGCGAACGGTTGAGTCGCTACTTCCGGCAGAAGAAGGAGGCCTGATTTATGAACTGCACGGACTTTCTAAGCAAGATGACGGATTATTTCGACGGACAGGTCGAGGCCGAGCTTCTGGTCGAAGTGAAGCAACATCTCGCGGAGTGCCATCACTGTGAAGTGTTAGTCGACACAACCAAGCAGACGATCGAGTTCTATCAGGACAGCGAGATTTATGAATTTTCACCCGACCTGCGAGATCGGCTCCATGCGGCGATTATGAGCAAATGCGCGGCGGTCAAGCGGTAGATTTCTGGTGGAGGATACCGATAGACTTCCGATGATTCGTACGGACGATTCGTCTTATTTTTTCCCTCATGCGCCAAGCCTTCGTGCGATGCTCTACTCGATTATGGAATCAGGTATCGAGCTCCGAAGAAAACAAGCACCACAAAACCCACCAACACAAAGAGCAGAAGAGATTCCGATGACCACGTTGGCTGCCTGTTTTTTCTCAGGACTTGGCTGGGTGATGCCAAAGGTCATGATGAAGCTGTGTACGATACGATCAAGCCATCCCCATTGGTGGATTGTAACTCGCTATTCCACAGGATCGTGCGTCTGTCCTTTATGCAAAACTTCGCAATCTTCGCAGCAGTGGCGCGCAGGGAACGAGCACTGCGCATTGGGATTTCGCGCTTCCCTTCTGCTCTGACTCGCTTAGTGAGCGTGCTGCTTACGGTTCTGTTTGTGGGGAGCGGCATGGCGGCGGGACAAGCTGTGGAGCAGGCAGTAGGGCAAGCAAGGCAGACAGCGCCCCCTGATTTTTCTGCTCCGCTGAACGAGGCGCGGAGCATGGTCGGCAGTGGCGATTATGTGGGTGCTGACCGGGCGCTGCGTACTCTTTTGAAGGCCGCGCCAGAGTTGGCAGAGGCACATTTCCTGCTGGGGTTTGCGCTGCTGCATGAACAGAAGCCGGCAGATTCTCTGGCGGAATATACGCAGGGTGCGAAGTTTCGCGCGCCCGGGCCGGAGGAGTTGCTGGGCGTCTCGCTGGACTA
>JBDTDX010000003.1:0-5632 GCA_039922815.1 Granulicella sp. | reverse complement strand
GCGAAGAAGGTGGTCGAAGTCTGGATTGACGACTGCGTTGAGTTCGTTGTCGTGCGCGGTGGGAGCGGTGTTGGGGATGACCACGTTGGGCGTCCACGTGTTCGCAACGCACTTGTAGAGAGCGTGGATGGCGACGAGATCGACTTCGCTGGCGGAGCCGTAGATGACGCGGGGGCCACAGGTTTTGTCGAAGGGATGGAAGGTGGTGGAGAACATGCCGAGAGGTTCGAAGATGTGCTCGGCAGCATAGACGTCGAGGGTCTGGCCGGAGAGTTTTTCGACCAGGGCTCCGAGGGTGATGAAGTTGATGTCGGAGTACTCGAAGTGGGTGCCTGGGGTGGCGGTAAGGGGGGAGGAGAAGGCGCGGCGGAGGCCTTCGGCTTTGTCGGGTGCGGCGAGGCCCCAGGGATCTTTGAGGTTCACGTCGGGGGGGAGGCCGGAGTAGTGGGTCAGGAGCTCGCGGATGGTTACGTTTTGTTTGCCGTTCGCGGCGAAGTCGGGGAGGTATTTGGCGACGGGGGCGTCGAAGGCTAGTTTGCCTTGCTCTTCGAGCTGCATGATGGCGGTCGCTGTGGCGAGGCATTTGGTGAGGGAGGCCATGTCGAAGAGGGTGTCTTCGGTCATGGGCTCGGCTGCGGAGGGCTTGCGGTCGAGGCCGGGTTCTCCGGCTAACTTGCGCTCGCCGTAGGCTTGCTCGAAGACGATGCGGTCGTGGTGGCCGATCACGACTACGGCTCCGGGGAGGTTGTGGTGGGCGATGGCTTCGTTGAGGAGGGTGGTGATGGGGGTGAAGTCGGGGGTGGGGTTTTCGATCCCACCCTTCGCAAAGGGCGCGAAGGATGGGGCACCCGGAGTTTCTAGTTTAGGGGAGGAGGAAGCAAAAGCAGATCCCTGCGCTTCGCCACGGGATGACAACAAGGAGAAGACGCCGAGGAGCAGGAGGGCTACGGTTGGGACGCTTGTAATTCTTCTGCGGAAGACGAGGCTTACGAGGGAGCCTACGGCGAAGGTGATGACGGCACCGAGGAAGACGTACCAGGTGAAGGCTATGTGGGGGATGGTGATGGGGCCGATGGTGATGGGGAAGGTTCCCTGCCAGAGGTAGAGGTTGGCTGCGAATCCGATGATCATGCCGCAGATTGCTCCTGTCTGGGTTACGAATTTGGTGAGGGTGCCGAGGAGGAAGACTCCGAGGAGTGCCCCGTAGGCCACGGAGGCGATGGAGAGGCCGATCTCGACGACATGGCCCTTGCCGCCGGCGTGGACGCTGTAGACGGCCACGGCGAAGAGGACGAAGGCCCAGACTACCGTGGATGAGCGGGAGATCAGCATGCGTTCGCGGTCGTCGGCTTCGGGACGCCAGTGCATATAGAAGTCTACGACGGTGGTGCTGGAGAGGGAGTTGAGCGCGGCGGAGAGATTAGACATTGCGGCGGCGAGGATTGCTGCGACGAGGAGGCCGGCGATGCCGATGGGCATCTCGGCAACGATGAAGGTGGGGAAGATGCGGTCTGCGGAGGCGAAGGTCTGCGGGTGCAGGCCGTAGAAGACGTAGAGGCCCACGCCGATCAGGAGGAAGATTGCGAACTGGACGAAGATGACGACGCCGGAGGAGAGCAGGGCGAGGCGGGACTCGCGAAGGTTGCGGGCAGCTAACATGCGCTGGACCATAAGCTGATCGGTGCCGTGGCTGGCCATGGTGAGGAAGGTTCCGCCGAGCAGGCCGGCCCAGAAGGTGTAGGACTGGGTGAGGTTGAGGGCGAAGTTGAAGAGTTGGAACTTGCCTGCTGCTCCGGCTACTGCGTGAATGTGGTGCCAGCCGCCGGGGACATGTCCGCCAAGGGTGAGGAGGGCTACGAGGGTTCCGCCCAGGTAGATGGCCATTTGGACGACGTCGGTCCAGATGACGGCGGTCATGCCGCCCTCGAAGGTGTAGAGCAAGGTGAGGGCGGAGATGATGGCGATGGAGAGGACGTCGCGGGTGCCGATGGCGATGCCGACCACGATGGAGACGGCGAAGACGCGGACGCCTTCAGCGGCGGCACGGGTGAGGAGGAACAGCCCGGCGGTGACTTTATGCAACGTGTGGCCGAAGCGCTGATCGATGAGCTGATAGGCGGTGAGCATGCGGCCTTCGAAGTAGCGCGGAAGGAAGATGGCGGCGACGACGACGCGGCCAATGAGATAGCCGATGACGATCTGGAGGAAGCCGAAGTCTCCGGCGAAGGCTACGCCGGGGATGGAGATGATGGTGAGGGTGCTGGTTTCGGCGGAGACAATGGAGAGCGAGATCGCCCACCAGGGAACGGTGTTGTCGGCGAGGAAGTAATTGCGGAGGGACTTATCTTTACCGCGCTTGCGGAAGCTCAGACCGAAGAGGGTGATGCCGATGAGATAGACGACGATGAGGGCGAGATCGAAGGTGTGGAGGTGGGTGATCGGCAATCGAGACTCCGGTGGCGTGTTGAGGGTCATGATAGCGGATGGGGTTGTTTGGCGGTTGATGGGGTGGTGTTGATTCTTGATCCCACCCTTCGCGGTGAGGCTGCGAAGGATGGGGCACCGGGAGTTGGTGGTTGGGGAGAAGAAAGCAGATTCCTCCGCTGCGCTGCGGAATGACAAACCTGGTTTATCGGGTTTCGGCGGCGCGTAGGGCGAGGCCCTGGGCTACGGAGGTGAACTCGTTGCCGGTGCGGATGCGGGCTGGGGTGAAGCGGCGCTCGAAGATGCGGCGGACGGCGGGGACGAAGCTGGTGCCTCCTGTGAGGAAGACGCGGTCTACTTTTTCGGGAGCGATCTTGGTGGTGGTGAGGAGATCGTCTACGCAGGATTCGATGGAGGCTAGTTCGTCGGCGATCCAGAGCTCGAAGTCGGCGCGGGTGACCTGAGCGGTGATGTCCATGCTGCCATCGCGAAAGTGGAAGTCGGCGGCCTCGTTGTGGGAGAGGGCGACCTTGAGGCGCTGGACGGCCTGGTGAAGCTGGTAGCCGAGGTCCTCGTCGATGAGGGTGATGAGGGCGGCGACCTTTTCGGGCTCCTGTGCGCGGAGGCGGGCGGATTTCAGGATCTCGGTGACGTTGCGGGTCTTGAGGAAGGAGAGATAATGCCAGCGCTCGAGGTTGGCGTAGATCCATGCGGGGACGGCGGGGATGATGGCGGCGGGGCGGTCGACGGCGTGGGAATAAGTGCGTTCGAGGCTGTCGGAGCCGAGAGCGGGGGAGACGAGCTTGCGAACGATGCGGGCGTCGAAGGCGTCGCCGGCGAGGCCTAGGCCGGAGTTGCCTAGGATCTCTTTGGTGCCTCGGTTGGCGGGGCCTACTTTGAGGAGGGAGAAGTCGCTGGTGCCGCCGCCGAAGTCGCCGATGAGGATGAGCTCGTCGTGGGTGAGTGTGGCGGCGTAAGCGTAGGCGGCGGCGATGGGTTCGAGCTCGAAAGTGATCTGCTCAAAGCCTGCCTGTTCGAAGGTGGCGCGGAGACGGTTGGTGGCGAAGGCGTCGTCTTCGGGAGTTTCGGCACTGACGAAGCGGACGGGGCGGCCTACGGTGGCGGTGCGGATGGGGGTGCCGAGATGCTGCTCGGCGCGGAGGCGGAGGTCGGTGAGGATGCGGGAGATGAGGTCTTCGATGGCGTAGCGCTTGCCGAAGACCTCTGTGCCGGTGAGGGACTGGCTGGGGAGGTAGGACTTGAGGGACTGGATGAGGCGGCCCTTGCCTGGGTTTTCGCGTTCGGCTTCGAGGTAGTGCTCGATGGCGGAGGGGCCGGTGTAGCTTTTGACGACGGTGCGGCCTGCCTGTCGAAGCTGCTCGAGATAGAGGACGGAGCGGAAGGAGGGTGTGGGGCCGAGGAGGGAGGGGAAGGAGACGAGTTCGACCGCGCCGTTGCCGGTTGCGATGGCGACGGAGCTGTTGGTGGTGCCGAAGTCGATTCCGATAGAAGGCTGGTGCGTGGAAGGCATGGTCTTTCAGAATGCCAGATTTGGCGGATTGGGGCGAGGGGGTGGTTTGATCTCACCCTTCGCAAGGGCGCGTAGGATGGGGCACCCGGCTCATGATGACAGGTTTTTAGTGGGCGGGAAAAGAGGCAAGGACGAAATACAGGGGTCCTTCGCTGCGCTCAGGATGACGGCAAGAACGGGCAACAGCAACGGCAAGGGCAGACGCAGATTCCCTTCGGGAATGACAAACAAAAAGGCGCTGCGGGATAGCAAACAAGGGGGTGCGAATGAGAGCGAGAAGGCTGCGGGGTGGCGAACAACGGGGAGTGGCTATTTATGGGGTGATGGTTTTGCCTTGGAGGATGGTGGAGTGGAGGGTGCCGTTGGGGGTGTAACGGTTGAAGTTGGCGGGCTGGCCGGGAGCGATGGCTAGCTGGGTTTCGAGACCGAGCAGGGCGGCGGGGTTGCGGGAGGCCAGCGTGGTGACGGTGCTCAGGTCTGCGCCGGTGAAGCGGGCGAAGTTGGCGACCGCGCGGTCCATGGTGAGGACGGAGCCGGCGAGGACGCCGTTGGCGAGGGCGCGGCCATTGGCGACTTCGACCTGCATGCCGCCGAGGATATAGGTGCCCTCGGGCATGCCGGTGGCGGACATGCCGTCGGTGACCAGGATGGCGCGGTCGATGCCTTTGGCCTTGAAGAAGAGGCGGACGAGCTCGGGGGCGACGTGGATGCCGTCGCAGATGAGTTCGGCGAAGAGGTTGTTGTCGTCGAGGACGACGCCGAGGATTCCGGGCTCGCGGTGGTCGAGCGGGCGCATGGCGTTGAAGGTGTGGGTGGCGGAGGTGGCACCGGCGGCGATGGCGGCGCGGGCTTCGGCGGCGATGGCGTTGGAGTGGCCGATACTGACGCGGGCGCCTTGCGCGGTGGCGTGGCGGATGAGGTCGAGGGCTTCGGGACTTTCGGGCGCAATGGTGATGAGGCGGATGTGACCGCGGGCTGCCTGCTGGAAGCGATCGAAGAGTTCGATCGAAGGCGGAAGGATGTACTCGGGCGGGTGGACGCCGCGCTTGGCGTGGGAGACGAAGGGGCCTTCGAGGTGAATGCCTAACGGGATTGCGCCGGGGTGGCCGGGGGATTCGAGGTTGTTGGCGATGCTTTCGAGGGCGCGCAGGGTGGCGTCGACGGGAGCGGTGACGGTGGTGGGGAGGTAGTGGCTGACGCCTCGGGTTGCGAGGAAGCGGCTGATGCGGGCGAAGGCCTCCGGGGTGGCGTCCATGACGTCGTGGTCGGCGGCGCCGTGGATGTGGATGTCGAAGAAGGTGGGGGTGAGGATGGTGTTGTCGGTGCTGTCGGGTGCCGATTCGATGGACTGGATGAGGCTTTCGTCATCGATGGTGATGACGGGGTTGGTCCATGTGCGGGACGGGGTGTGGAGGCGTGCGGCGGTGAGGGTGTGAGGCATCGCTTTCCAGTTTAGAGCAGGAGGCGTTTCTGTAGTTCCCGCAATCGATAGCGATTCGTGGTTGCGGCTCAGCCTTTTTTTGCCGCTTAGAGTGTTTGCGGAGTGGATTGTGGGCGGTTTGAAATGGAGAGTTGCGGTCTCCCACCCTTCGCAAAAGCGCGAAGGATGGGGCACCCGAAGGTTTGTTAACACTTGAATTGAAAACGTTCTACAACAACTCCGGCAAAATACAGGGG
>JBDTDX010000002.1:0-3759 GCA_039922815.1 Granulicella sp. | reverse complement strand
GCGGCTCTGTGGGGAGATCCGCGGGGCTCGGGGGCGAGCCAGTGGGATGGGGGCGGTGCTGCCGGAGGTGGTGGACACGGTTTATTTTGGCGGGGGGACGCCTAGTCTTTTGTCGGCGGAGCAGATGCGGCGGATCTTTTCTGCGCTACGGAATGAATTTGAGGTAGAGATCAGCGCGGAGATTACGCTGGAGTGTGCTCCGGGGCAACTGGCGGGAGAGACGCTGGAGGAGCTGCTGGGGCAGGGGATGAATCGGGTGAGCCTGGGGGTGCAGAGCTTTGTGGATGCGGAGTCGGCGGCGGTGGGGCGGCTGCATACGGGGGCTATGTGTTTGAGTGAGGTGGCGAGGCTTCGGGCGGCGGGGGTGGCGGACATCAACGTGGATTTGATTGTGGGGCTGCCGCTGCAGACGGCGGAGAGTTGGCGGTTTTCCGTGGAGGAGATGATTGCGACCGGCGTGGGGCATGGGAGCGTGTACATGCTGGAGGTCGATGCGGAGAGCCGGTTGGGGCGGGAGGCGCTGGCGGGTGGGGCAAGGTATTCTGCGGGGACGCTGCCGGGGGAGGATGCGGTGGCGGACTGGTATGAGGCTGGCTGTGAGTGGCTGGGGGCGGCGGGGATTGGGCAGTATGAGATTTCGAACTTTGCGCGTGAGGGACGGGCGTCGCGGCATAACTTGAAGTATTGGCGGCGGGACGCTTATGTGGGGTTTGGGCTGGATGCTCACTCGATGTTGCGGGTTGGAAGTGAGGCTGTGCGGTTTGCGAATGGGGATTCGCTGGATGGGTATATGAGTGAGTTGCCGATGCTTGGGGCTCGGCCTGAGGTGGATCGGGTGGGGGTTGTGGAGGCGTTTGAGGAGGCGCTTTTTCTGGGGCTTCGTTTGAATGTGGGGGTGGATCTGGGGGCGTTGCGGCGGGAGTTTGGGGTAGCTCTGGTCGAGGGTGTGGGGGCGGCTTTCGCGGAGATGGTGGAGGGTGGGTTGCTCTGGGTGGAGGGGGAGCGGGTTGGGCTTACGGCGCGGGGGAGGGTGGTGTCGAACGAGGTGTTTGAGCGGGTGTTGGTGGGGGCCTAGATTTCGTTCCCACCCTTCGCAAAGGCGCGAAGGATGGGGCACCCGGTGCGTTTTCATCCTTTTATTGCCGCGCGTTCAGCGTTTGCGTGGCATGGAAAGATTGAGGTCGGTTCCGGCGAGTTGCTTGGTGAGGATGATGATCTGCCCCGTGTGATGTTCTACGTGGCCCACGACTTTGTAGATAGCAACGAGTGTGGTTGGGTGGCGATGTTTTCCGGTCGGCTGTGGATCGATGATGGTGAGGAGATGCTCCGGAGTGACGGCGGCGATGACTTGCATGGCCTCGTTGAGTGCGAGATCGAAGTCGCGCCGTAGTTCGCTGGCCGATGGTGTGGCTTCAAGTGCAAACTCTGCGTCGCGCTCGCGGATGTCGGGCGCGTTGCCAATACCGTGCAGTATCCACTGTCGGAGGTTGCCAGTCATGTGCAAGAGCAGGTTCTTGATGGAGTTTTCGTGGTCGGCTCCGCGGTGTGCCATCTGGTCCTCGGACAGGCGATCGCAGCAGGCGCTGATGGTCCCTTGCAACTGGGCTAGACGGGTGACTGAATAGTCGAGAAAGGCTCGGGATATTTCGTCGGCAGGCATAACGCCATTGTAAGGA
This sequence comes from Granulicella sp., assembly GCA_039922815.1. Taxonomy (GTDB): domain Bacteria; phylum Acidobacteriota; class Terriglobia; order Terriglobales; family Acidobacteriaceae; genus Edaphobacter. The sequence continues at coordinate 2,083 of JBDTDX010000002.1, read as the reverse complement.
CTCTCAGTGGGTGAGGATGACAAATAAAAAAGCTGCGCGAGGATGGGCACCCACATCCCACCCTTGGCGATGGGGCTGCCAAGGATGGGGCACCCGGCAAAGGGGGCACCGAGGGAACTGCAAACGCGGATTCCCTTCGGGAATGACAAACAAAGGGGCAACGGTGAAATGCTGGTGGATACACTCGTGTAAGGAGATTTGCGATGCAGGCTGGGATGATTGATTTGCGCAGCGATACGGTGACGCGGCCTACGGCGGCTATGCGGCAGGCGATGGCTTCGGCGGAGGTGGGGGACGATGTTTATGGTGAGGACCCTACGGTGAATCGGCTGGAGAAGCGGTCGGCGGAGATCTTTGGCAAAGAGGCGGCGCTGTTTGTGCCGACCGGGACGATGGGGAACCAGATCGGCGTGCGGTTGCATACGGAGCATGGGCAGGAGGTGATCTGCGAGGCTCGGGCGCATGTGCTGGATTGGGAGATGGCGATGCTGGCGGCGTTCTCCGGCTGCCAGGCGCGGACAGTGGCGGCGGAGCGAGGGATTTTGACGTGGGCGCACATCAAGCTGGCGATCGGTCCAAAGATTTATTACCGTGCGCAGACGGGGCTGATCTGTCTGGAGAACTCGCACAATATGGCGGGGGGGACGGTGACGCCGGTGGCGGTGATGGAGGAGATCTGCGCAGGGGCCAAAGAGGTGGGGCTGCCGGTGCATCTGGATGGGGCGCGGATTTTTAATGCGGCGGCGGCACTGGGAGTGGATGTTGCGACGCTGACGGCGGGATGCGATACGGTGAACTTTTGTTTGTCGAAGGGGCTGGGCGCGCCCGTGGGGTCGGTGCTGGTGGGGACGCGAAAGATGATGACGCGGGCGAGGATGTTTCGCAAGGCGCTGGGCGGTGGGATGCGGCAGGCGGGCGTGCTGGCGGCGGCGGGGCTGATTGCGCTGGAAGAGATGCCGAAGCGGCTGCATGAGGATCATGCGAATGCGCGGCTGCTGGCGGAGTGTGTGGCGAAGTCGCCGGCGGTGACGATTGATCTGGAGGCGGTGCAGACGAACATTGTGATCTTCGAGCTGAAGAATGGCGGGGACGCGCCGGGGTTTGTGAGCAAGCTGAAACAGTGGGGCGTTCTGGCGAGTGCGATTGGGCCGAGTGCGATTCGGTTTGTGACGCATTTCGATGTGGATCGCGAGGCTTGTGAGCGAGCGGTGGAGATTGTGAATGCAGGGTTACGGTCGATTGCCTGAAAAAGTGGCGGATTCATCGTGTGTTCGCAATTGCGGGGGTGGTGTTGCGGTAGGCTTTGTCTGGCAGGAGATTTGGTGCGGCGATTATGGTATTGATTTTGGCGGAGAGATTCCCTCAGCGGCTAAAGCCGCGTAGCTGGGATAAGGCTTACGTCGCGGCTAAAGCCGCGCCCTTTCAAAGCGCGTGGTTGCAGGGCTAAGTCGTCGCGGCATGGTTTCTGATTAAGTAGTGCAGTGAGAGAGCGATACGGCAGCATAAGAAGCGCAGGTAGCGTGAGAATGAAACGAACGAGGTGTTCTTCTTGAGTCAAACGGTCTTCGTGCTGGAAGATGATCCAGATATTTCGCGGCTGGTGCAGTATCACCTGGAGAGCGCGGGCTATGTTGTTCGCCCGTACCTGGCGCCGGGCCAGATTATGAGTGACGCAGAGCGGCAGCCGCCGGCGCTGTTCCTGCTGGACATTATGGTTCCGGGCGGCGATGGGCTGGACCTGTGCCGACGGTTGCGGCAAAACCAGGCGCTGCGCGGCATTCCGATTATTTTTCTGACGGCGCGTGCGGCTGAGAACGATCGCGTGCAGGGGCTGGAACTGGGCGCGGACGACTACATTACAAAGCCGTTTGCAACGCGTGAGTTGGTGGCTCGGGTGAAGGCGGTGCTGCGGCGGTTCGAGCGGCCTACTGGGCCTTCGCTGATCAAGTTCGATACGGTCGAGATTGATGCGAGCGCGATGCAGTTGCGGGTGAATGGGGAATTAGTAACGACCACTGCTACAGAATTTCGGCTGCTGGATTATCTGGCGCGGCATCCTGGGCGCGTGTTCAGCCGCGATCAT
>JBDTDX010000001.1:0-6973 GCA_039922815.1 Granulicella sp. | reverse complement strand
ACTGAACCAGCGCGCCGGTGATGGCGATGCTGCCTTCGAGGGCGTAGATGGCCGGCTGCTTGCCGAATTTGTAAGCGACGGTGGTGAGCAGGCCGTTCTTCGAGGTTACGGGTTTTTCGCCGGTGTTAAGCAGCAGAAAGCAGCCGGTGCCATAGGTGTTCTTGGCTTCGCCGGGACGGAAGCAGGTCTGGCCGACGAGGGCGGCGTGCTGATCGCCCAGGATGCCGGCGATGGGAACGCCGGTGAGCGTGGTTCGGGTGAGGTCGCCGTAAACTTCGCTGGAGGAACGAATCTCCGGGAGCATGGCGCGGGGAATATCGAGAGTAGCGAGGAGTTCGTCGTCCCAGTCGAGGGTTGCGAGGTTCATAAGCTGGGTGCGGCTGGCGTTGGTGACGTCCGTGATGTGGATGCCGCCGTGAATACCTCCGGTGAGGTTCCAGACGAGGTAACTATCCATGTTGCCGAAGAGGATCTTGCCTTCGGCGGCTTGCTGCCGCGCGTCTTTGACGTTGTCGAGCAGCCACCTGAGCTTAAGTCCGCTGAAGTAGGTAGTGAGTGGAAGGCCGGTCTTCGCGCGGAAGCGATCGTTTCCACCTTCGGCTGCGAGACGGGTCACGTAGTCGGCGACGCGGGTGTCCTGCCAGACAAGGGCGTTGTGAATGGGCAGGCCGGTTTCGCGATTCCAGACAACGGTGGTTTCGCGCTGATTCGTGATGCCGATGGCGGCAAGATCCTTGGCGCGAAGGGCACGGGCTTCGCAGGCTTCGTCGATAACCTCGAGCGTACGGCGCCAGATCTCCAGCACGTCATGCTCTACCCAGCCCGGATTCGGATAAATCTGCTCATGCTCCTTCTGCGCCATGGAGACGACGCGGCCCGCGCGATCGAAGATCATGAAGCGGGTGCTTGTGGTTCCCTGGTCAAGGGCACCAATATATGCGGCCATACTTTTGCCTCCTGTGCGTTAGCAGCCGAAAAAAAGGCCTCCGCTGGCACAGATATACCTTACCGTCTTTTATTTATTTCAACCGAATGAAGTGAGCCAAAAGTAAGGAGAGAGTTCGGTGAAGTGTTTCTGATGAGACTTTGTTGGCGATGACGTTTTCCTGAATCGGTCTACATCGGTTAATCTCATAGTGACTCGTGATACAGCGGTGTCGCCGGGCTAATATTCTCGCCTGCACGAAGATCGACACGATTGACGGCTGGCATTCGGGCGTTCATCCAACAGGTCAGAGTACTCTGGCATCCAACACGGAAAGCAATACTTCATTCCATCCTCTGGATATCTGCATAGTGTGCGTTGCTCCACAGAATTTTCGACCTGAAACCGATGACTGAGACCAGCGCAAAAGATTACGGGACGAACCGAAGCCCCTGGCGCGAGCGCATGAGTGCGCTCCGCAATATCCCGCCTGTGCTCTACATTCTGTGGGAGTCCGGACCGGCTGTGGTCGCATGGGGCATCATTCTGCGACTGCTGATCGCGGTCGCGCCGTTTGCGATCCTGAAAGTCGCGGCGACCATCATTCAGGACATCACGAATGTCCTCCGCCATGAGCCGCTCGATCCGTGGTTCTGGAAATTTGTCGCGATCGAGATCATTTTGAATGTGTTCGTTGGACTGGTGTCGCGAGCGATCGATTACAGCGACTCGCTGCTCGCCAACCGTTATACCCAGCATGTAAGCGTGCGCGTGATGGAGCAGGCAGCACGACTGGACCTGACCACCTACGAGAACCCCGTCTTCTACGATCGGCTGGAGCGGGCCCGCGTACAGGCCACAGACCGGCTGGCAACGATCCAGCAGATTGGCCGCCTGCTGCAGCAGGTGATTACGACGGCGGTTTTTTCCGCCACGCTTGCCTGGGCGTCTCCGTGGCTGGTGGTGTTTCTACTGGTCGGAGTGCTGCCCTCGTTTCTGGGAGAAAGCCATTTTGCCTTCCTCGGCTATGCCAAGAATTTTCGACAGACACCTGCGCGCCGGCTTATGGATTACCTGCGCCAGGTGGCCGGTAGCCGCGAAGGCGCTAAAGAGGTCAAACTCTTTGGCCTTAATAAATTTTTCACGGATCGCTTTCAAACACTTGCCAACCAGATCTACGAAGAAGATATGGCCTTGTCGCGCTCGAAACTGATTGTGGGCGGGCTGCTAGGAATTGTAGGCACGATGGGCTACTACGGTGCCTATGTCTATATCATCTGGCGAACCCTCCACGGCGAGTACGATATCGGCCAATTCGCCTTCCTGACGGGCTCGATTCAGCAGGCCAGCTCGAACCTGCAGCAGGTCTTCTCGACCACCTCGGGGATCGCGGACCAGGCGCTCTATCTTACCGACCTGCTGGCGTTCTTCCAGATGGAGCCGCTGGTGAAGTCCAAGCCCAATGGGCTGGTCACTCCGGAACCGATCAAGCTTGGGTTCGAATTTCAGGACGTCTCCTTCACCTATCCCGGTACGGACCGGACGGTGCTGCGAAACTTCAACTTCCACCTGCACCCGGGCGAGCGGATCGCGCTGATTGGCGAGAACGGTCAGGGCAAGACGACCGTAGTGAAGCTGATTACGCGGCTATACGACCCAACCGAAGGCCGCATCCTGCTCGATGGCATTGACCTGCGCGAGTATTCGCTCGAAGACCTGCACCGGCACATCGGCGTGATCTTTCAGGACTTTATGCGCTTTGAGATGACGGCGAGAGAGAATATCGCCGTTGGCCGTATCGACCGGCCGCATCAGCAGGCGGATATTGAAGTCGCAGCGCACAAGAGCCTGGCGGATACGGTCGTCGCCAAACTGGCCGGGGGCTATGACCAGGTGCTGGGACGGCGCTTTGAAGGCGGGGTCGAGCTTTCCGGCGGCGAATGGCAGAAGATGGCGCTGGCCCGCGCGTATCTGCGCGATGCGGATCTACTGATTCTCGACGAACCGACAGCAGCGCTCGACGCACGCAGCGAGCTTGAAGTCTTTCAACGATTTGCCGAACTGACGGAAGGCAAGATGGCGTTGCTGATCTCACATCGCTTTTCGACGGTGCGTATGGCCGATCGCATCGTCGTCCTCTCCGGTGGACGGCTGATCGAAGAAGGCACCCACCAGCAACTAATGGCAAGCGCAGGCGTCTACGCGGGAATGTTCGAGATGCAGGCCGCGAGTTATCGCTAACAATTGAAATCTCGCTGTGATATCACGTACCACAGCGAGTTGAGAGCCGAAAGGAAATGCCTTGATGCAACCGTTCTCCTCTAATTTCGGGGATCCTGAAAGCGCCGGGCATCCCACGTTATCGCCTGTAGAGATTCCTACGAGCGGCTTGCTGGAAGAGCCTTCAGTTACAGAGGACTACCTGCGCCAACGCGCGGATGTGCTGGTCTCGCAATGGGAGCTGTTGCCCCCGGCCCACAAAGGAACAGGTCTGCCGCCACGGCTGATGGATCTGTCGATTCGGCTCGCGCTCCGGCTGAAGGTCTGCCGCAACGGGAGTGCGCTGAAGACAAAGGAACTGACGCCTGAGCGCGAACTGCTGGAGAGCGCGCGGGCGATGGAGTCGGTGACTGCGGAGACCAAGCGGTATACATTTTTGCGGCTGCCGCGTATTCGCGTTGCCGGTATTGCCGGCGATCTGCCGCGTGTGATTGCGCTGGCCGAGGGCTATATGGACGCGGTGCGTGGGGTTTGGTCCGCTATGTCGCTGACGGCTTATACGCTGCAGGCTCAACTACACGATCCGCTGTTGTGGGAGGAGATTGTCGCACTGCCGATTGCGCTGAAGATTGCGCAAGTGGGGTTCATTCTGGACCAGGCGGATACTGCATTCACCGCTGCGCTGATGCTGCCGATCGAGCAGTCCCCTTTCTCGGCTCCCCTCCACAGCTTGCGTCGCCTAAGCCAGTTTGAATGGAACACTGTGTTGGAGCCGCTGATTCCGTTCGACTACATTTTGCGGCAGGATCCGGCAAACGTCTTTGCCGCGATGGAGGAAGAAACACGAGGCCTCTACCATCTGCGGATTGCGGAACTTGCCCGACATTCTGACAAGAGTGAGGTAGAGACCGCACTCATGGCATTGGAGATGGCGCGTACCGCCAGCGGAGCAGAAGATCCTAACCCGCGTCGCCACCTTCGTCACCGTCATGTTGGTTTCTACCTCTTCGCCGAAGGAAAACCGCATCTCCAGCAGCGCATCGGCTACCATCCGCCACTGGTCGAACGCTTCCGGTCCCTTCTTCGAGCGAACAATGAAGACATCTACATCTTCGGAGTCTTCATCCTGTCGGTGATCCTGATCGCGGCTCTGATCATTCCGGTGATCCCGCATCATGCCTTTTGGCCGTCGATCTTTGCGCTGCTGCTGGCGTTGTTGCCGGCGACGCAGGGCGCTGTTGGCCAGATGAATAGCAGCGTGACCTCGTTGCTGCATGCGGAGCTGCTGCCGAAGCTGGATTTTTCGAAAGGGATTCCCACTGAAGCAGCCACGCTGGTCGCCGTGCCGACCTTGTTGTTAACCGAGAAGCAGGTCCGCGAGCTATTCGACGAGTTGGAGGCACGTTATCTCTCCAATCAGGACCCGAACCTGCACTTCGCTCTGCTGACGGATATGCCGGACAGCCTCGCCAAGCCTTCGGCTGAAGACAGGCATCCCCTGGTGCTACTGGCCATTCGCTACACCGACGAGCTGAATGCCAAGTATGGACAAGAGAAGGGCGGCGCGTTCCTTCTGCTGCACCGGTATCGCGCCTTCAATGCGCGTCAGGGGGTCTGGATGGGATGGGAAAGGAAGCGCGGCAAGCTGCTCGACCTGAACAAACTTATTCTCCGCGACTTTGATTCGTTCCCGGTGAAAGCCGGGCCGATCCAGGTACTCGATAACATTCGCTATGTGATTACGCTGGATTCAGACACGCAACTGCCGCGAGGTACGGCGGCGCGCATGATCGGTACGATGGCGCATCCGCTTAACCTGGGAATCATCGATCCAAAGTTGCGGGTGGTGACGCACGGCTACGGAATACTGCAGCCGCGCGTTGGGGTGAGCGTCCACTCGGCATCGCAGTCGCGACTGGCTGCGATCTATTCAGGCGAGACCGGCTTCGACATCTACACGCGCGCGGTGTCCGATGTGTACCAGGATCTGTTCGGCGAAGGTATCTTCACCGGCAAAGGGATCTATGAGGTCAGCATCCTGCACCAGGTGCTCAATCGCCGTTTCCCAAAGGATGCGCTGCTCTCCCATGACCTGATTGAAGGCGCGTACATGCGCGCCGGACTTGTGACGGACATTGAGGTGATCGACGACTACCCTTCGCGCTACACCGCCCACGCGCGGCGCAAACATCGCTGGGTGCGGGGCGACTGGCAGATTGCGCAATGGCTGTTCGGCAGCGTGCCAAACGAATCTGGCCAGCGCGTACAGAACCCAATCAGCACCATCTCGCGATGGAAGATCTTCGATAATCTACGCCGCTCGCTGGTAGAGCCTGTGACCTTTCTGCTGCTGGTCTTCGGATGGTTCTTTCTCCCCGGTGGTGCACGCTATTGGACGGTCGCAGTGCTCGTCCTGCTGCTGTTGCCGATCTTCGTACAGTTTCTGTTTAACATGGGCCGCGCTGCGCTGAAGCTGAGCCTGAATGCGTTTCAGGGTGGTCTTTCGTCGCTCTGGGGGGCGCTTGGGTTTGCCCTGATTAACATGATCTTTTTGTCGCACCAGATGCTATTGTCGATCGACGCGATTGTGCGTTCGACCGTCCGGCGGCTGTTCTCCGGAAAATATCTTTTAGAGTGGGAGACGGCGGCGCAGGCGGAGCAGGGCAAGACTCGCTCCTCGCTCGACCGATATCTACAGTTATCGCCGCTGGTTGCCGTGCTGATCGCTGCCGGACTTTACCTGACACACCGGCATGACCTTCTGCACACGCTGGTGCCCGCAGCGCCGATACTCTTTCTCTGGGCCATCGCGCCGCTTTTTGCGCTATGGCTGGACACAACACCGCGACGACATGAGGGAGCTATCTCTTCTGCCGATACAGTTTTTCTGAGGCAGCAGGCACTATTGATCTGGCGTTACTTTCTTGAATTCGGCGATGCAAAGAACCACTGGCTTATCCCGGACAACGTCGAAGAGCGAGAGACGTATCAGGTTCGCAAGCTTTCGCCGACCAACCTGGGTATGTTGTTGAATGCGCGGCAGGCTGCGTATGAGTTCGGCTTTCTAACTCTGCCTGAATTTGCCGAGGCTTCGCTGGGCACGCTCAATATCTACAACCAGCTCGAAAAAGTTCGCGGTCACCTCTATAACTGGTATGACATTGAGACGCTCAAAGCGTTACCCCCGCTGATGATCTCGACGGTCGATAGTGGCAATCTCGCCGCGTCCCTCTACACGCTGCACACAGGCGCGCTTGATCTGTTGAAGCGACCCGTGCTCTCGGCGGATTCTTTTGCCGGATTGGACCAGATGCTCGATGCGCCCGAACGGAATCGTGAAAACCATCACCATCAGCATGGAGCCGGAGCATGTACTGGCGATATGCGTTCGCGCGTCCGGCAGTTGCTGGAACAGACGATCCCTTCTGTCAATGCCGAGACAAATTGGCCGGCCTTCGAGGCGGCACACCGGCACGCTGCGCTCGAGAGCTTCGTTTATCACTACACACCGTGGCTCCTGCCCCAGTTTGCGGAGATACTCGAACAGCCGAGGCTGGTGATTCCCAACTCCGGAGATGATGAGGTGCCCTCGCTGCTCGATGCCGCCGGGTACGCGCGTTCGCTCGCCCTGCGCATCGAAGAGGCTCCCAGGACGCGAACAGAAGACTCTCCGCATCAGGAACTTGTTGCCAGCCTGCACGCCATGCTGGCACAGGCGCAGGTCAACCTGATGCGCCTTCGCGAAGATCTCGAACTCGTTGCGGCGAGGGCGTATCACTTCGCGGACATGATGGACTTTGCCTTCCTGTATGTGAAGTCGCGGCAACT